>NZ_JBECOT010000019.1:0-69451 GCF_040104395.1 Pseudoalteromonas sp. BZA4 | reverse complement strand
ATGAGTATGGTCGTTAATCATAATGTGTCTCCAAACAAGATTTGAAGATCTGATCATGATGTTGAAATTTAGTTCAAAAAAATCCCCGCTAATTTCTTAGCAGGGATTTGTGTATAAGAGACAGCTTAATAGCGCCTTTTTTGCAGCTCGTCGACAGAGATTGTGTTTGTTCAAAAGATTGTAGTACAATTTAAATGATAACAATTACTATCATCAATTAACGTCGGGCTATTTTTACCATGAGTAAACGTCTTTGGTTCCAACTACATGGTTGGTTTTCGCTCCCAGTATGGGTGCTATTTTGCTTTATTTGTGTCACAGGTACTGTGTCGGTTATAAGCCATGAGCTTACTTGGCTGACCAACAGTGAAGCACGAGCAAACAACCCAAATGATTTACCAGCACTTGGTGTTGATCAAGTTATTAATAGCGTTGAAAAAGCCTACCCGACTGCCGATGTAATGAGTGTACTTACTTATGAGCCTTACTTGGTTAATGCGGTTATTTTCACTGATACCGACAAACCTTATGCTGTAGCTTACGTCAATCAATACACCGGCGAAGTACAAGCGGTTAATGACACTATCTCATTCATTGAATTTATGCGTACCCTACACGGCTGGCTATTCTTCCCTTGGCAAGAAGGTTACAGCGTAGGTTACTACCTCGTCAGCGCCATGGCTTTTGTCCTTTTAGGTGCACTAGTAACAGGCTTAGTGATTTATAAAAACTTTTGGCGTGCATTTAGCCAGCCAAAACTACGTTTTAATCAAGGTAAAAAAACCTTTCTAAAAGATTTACATACCTTAAGTGGCGTTTGGTCAATTTGGTTTATGGCAGTAATGGCACTAACAGGCCTGTGGTATTTAGTGCAAGCCATCATGTGGCATAACGAAATAGACATAGAAGAGCACGCACCGCTCGTGGCGGTTTCAACTTTACCTGCGGATAAACAAACACCGCCAACCGATTTAAAAGCGGCACTGGCTATTACCAAAGAGAAATACCCAGATTTCAAACCTAGCTATGTGATGCTGCCAGAGCATAACCGCGGCATGTTTAATATCATGGGCAGTGGCGATACTATTTTCTACGATAACTACGCTTACTCAACCTCAATCAATCCTTGGACGGGTGAAATTGCAGCAAGCAAAAGCCCAGAAACCATGTCGGGATTACTCACCCTTTCACATATCGCCGATCCGCTGCATTACGGTAATATTGGCGGTCTGTGGACAAAGGTTATTTGGTTTATCTTTGGTTTAATTTTAAGTGGTATGTCAATCACTGGCTTTATGATGTACGCCGCAAAATTAGTAAATAACAAACCTGTAAAAGCGCGCCAATCAGCGCCAGTAAATAACGTTCAGGAGGCAAACTAATGGCTCGTTTACAAGCAACTTGGTGGCAGCGTAAAAAGTATCTTTTACATGCTGTGGTACTGGCTTTGCCTGTGTGGTTTATTTATCAGTCATTAAACCCTCAGTTTCCTGCACTTTGGCAAGAGCAACAAGCGGGCGAATTTAAAATCGCCCCGATGCCGCTAAATGAAGATGCCCCGTACTCACACCACAATGAGTATGTGAAAGATTTCTTTATCGCCTTTAATCAAGGTGACATAAGCAATGTTCGTCAGGCGTATTTAAACATTGGCCAAGCGCCTTTAGCACTAACGGAGTTTGCTAAAGATGAAGAAGGCATAATGCATGGCACCAATCATGGTCAGCACGCCCACGCGATAGCCCCTAAAATCATCTCAGCTGATGATAAACTGTGGATCACAATACAAACTTGGCAAGGCCAACTGCATACCCTCAAATGGGATATTCCCAGCCAGTTTATTACTCAATAACATCCGAAAAGCCACTCACTGAGTGGCTTTTTTGTATCTCAGCTAAACACTAAAGTCCCTTCCAAAACAGTCAAAGGTAAAATTTTTGTTAATTATTTTACCGAACACCTTTACAAATATAATAATATAATAAAGTATTATAAATGGTTTTCATTTGCACTAATCCTCTTAAGAGAGTTGGTGTTGATCAAAACTCATCCAAGGAGCAGAACACACAAGGAAAGCTCAATAACAATGATTTGGAGACACAATGATACTTTCAAAAAAAGCCCTAGCTGCGCTCAGCTTGGCAACAACCCTCATACTGCCCAATGCTTATGCTATTGATAATGGCGTATACACCATTAAATCAAAGTACAGTGCTAAGTTTGTTGAAGTGGCCAGCGCGCAAACCAACGATGGTGCGAATGTTAGTCAATGGGCTGACACGAATCACGACACCCAGCGCTGGTTAATCACCAACATAGGTGGCAGCAACTATTCGGTTATTAACTTAAATAGTGGTAAAGCCCTAGAGGTGTTTGACTTCTCGACTGCCGATGGCGGCAATGTGGTGCAATATGAGTACGCTAATCTTGCCAGCCAACACTGGCAAATTAATGATGAAGGTAGCGGCTATTACAGCTTCATTAACGATCACAGTGGTAAGGCACTCGACCTTTATGCTTTTGATGGCAACGATGGCGCGAATATTAGCCAGTGGAGCTACAACGGCAGCGATGCACAGCAGTGGCAGCTAACCAAGCTTGCTAATGTTGAATCAACCCCTTGGGATCCATCCACAACCAATGGCGCTGCAGATCACTGGCCACTTACTGGTAATTTAGTCACCCACGATCCAACCCTTGGCTATGAAAATGGCACTTGGTGGGTTTTTCAAACAGGCCCTGGTATCTACGGTAAATATTCAAGTAACGGTGTAGATTGGAATGATGCGCAGCCAATTTTCTCAAATGGTTTAAGCTGGTGGAGTAACTATGTACCAGATCATGATGGAATTGATGTCTGGGCGCCTGAATTAAAAAGCTACAATGGTCGTAGCTGGCTTTATTATTCGATTTCGACCTTTGGTTCACGTGTTAGCGCTATTGGCCTTACCTCAGCAAGTAGCGTGGCAGCTGGTGATTGGCGTGATGATGGTTTAGTAATTAACACGACCAATAGCAATAATTATAACGCCATTGACCCCGATCTCGTGGTAGCAAAAGATGGTGCACCTTGGCTTGCCTTTGGCTCATGGAATTCGGGTATTAAACTAACGCGTATTAACCCAATGACCATGAAACCATTTGGTCAAATCTACTCTTTAGCAAGTCGCTCTGGTGGCATCGAAGCACCTACCATAGTGTATCGCCGAGGCTATTACTATTTGTTTGTTTCAGTTGGAAAATGCTGTGATGGCACGAATAGTACTTACCGTA
This sequence comes from Pseudoalteromonas sp. BZA4, assembly GCF_040104395.1. NCBI lineage: Bacteria > Pseudomonadati > Pseudomonadota > Gammaproteobacteria > Alteromonadales > Pseudoalteromonadaceae > Pseudoalteromonas > Pseudoalteromonas sp. BZA4. The sequence goes on along the minus strand of NZ_JBECOT010000019.1, from coordinate 66,178 downwards.
TTGCGTATGGTCGCTCTAGTGACATCCGCGGTCCATACCTAGATAAAAATGGCACCGACATGCTAGCTAGCGGCGGGAGCATTCTTGATGCGGGTAATAGCCAATGGGTAGGTCCAGGTGGACAAGACATTTTAAATACCGATGTGATTGTTCGTCATGCTTATGATGCAGGTGATAATGGTACCCCAAAATTGCTCATCAGCACCCTGAATTGGGATGCTAATGGTTGGCCTAAATACTAGTTCTCCCCACTAAGCGCGTGCAAGCGCGCTTTTTACAATCTATCTAATATACTGCGAACAAATTCAGAATTAAGAATCTGAGTTACTGCCCCACTACACCACAAATAGGCACGTTGAATCGGGTAACCTTTAAAAATCCAACGCTTACGCACATGATTAAAGTCGTGCAAATAATCCGCCTTTGCTTGCGGTAACGAGTCTTTGGCTAACTTATGCCATGCTTTATAAACCCCACTCATATCGGCACCACGCATAAAACGCTGTAACCAGCGCGGAAATCGTGCAAAGCGAATCGCGGACTGAAAATCAATAATGTAAGGCTTGCCGTCTTTTGAACAAATAACATTACCTAAATTACGTAAGTCGAGGTGCACCACGCCGCGGCGATGCATTTTTGCTACCAAACGCTCAAATTCTTTAAAGAACTCACTCGGTAAATGCTGCTGTTGCAAGGCAAGCTGGCGAAGTGGCGTGCCTTCAATAAAATCATAAGCAATAGCAATCGATGACAAGCGGCAAAAGTTATCAACCACTCCGTCTACGTCTTGCAGGCGTGCCAGCCCCATGTACTCTTGATTGATAAAAAGCGGCGCGATTGTTTTTCTCACCCACCATGGGCTGTGCTGAAAATCTTTAATAATTAAATCAAATTTCGCGTCTTTATAACGATAAACAATGGCATTGGCAAAGCGGCCTGTGTGAACAACCGACAAACCTTCTGGGCTAAATTGATGAGCTGGAAATTGAGCGTGAAGCTCTGCAAGCAAAGATGATTCAAACATAACAACCCGGACTTGTTAAAATTAAATGCCTAGGCAACTATATTATCAAAATGCGTCTACAGCGACAATGTACCGCTTAGAGAAATTTATGCTTTTAAATTATGAATTGCTCTAAACAATAAGCTTGCGAGTTGCTCTTGCTCATCATCAGAGAAGCCTGTAAGTGCTTTGCGATAGATATCATTTACAGTGGGTAAAATTTCTGGGTAAAGCTGTTGGCCTTTTTCTGTGAGACATAAAAGAGTTGAACGGCGATCTTCAACTGACTGCTTTTTTGCAACTAAGCCCTTGTCTTCTAAACGAGAAAGTAACCGACTCATGGCACCGCGGTCATACATCATGTGCTCACAAAGCTCAGCCAAGGTATTTACTTTACCACGCGCAAGTAGCACAACCACAATGTACTGAGCCGAGGTTAGCTCTTTATCCTCTAAAGCATTATCAAGATGAGTCACTAGGTTTGAACGTAAGTAAGAGACTAAGCGACCTAAGTCTTGCACTGGATCTAAATCTTCAATGCAGCACTGGCCAATTGATGCAGGTTCTTTCATATTTCCTCTAAAGCGATGAATAGCAATTCATAGACAGTTAATAGGCAAAATAATTCAATCCTATTAGATTGCTTCAACGGCTATGAATAGTGTAGCGTGAACAAGCGTACTAACTGTCGGGGGCGTTATGCTAACTAAACAACATATTATCAAGTATTTATCTCTTACAATACTGCTACTTCTTTGTTGGCTAGAGCATTATAACCATTTCATTATGCGCTTTATCGACAGCGCCCTTGTGCAATCAACCCTAGTGTACGCTTCATCTCGTACAGTTAATGCTGCTATATCGCTATTGCAATCAGCCGAAGTGGGCATTGGTATTGCGAGTATTCAACCTGCACAACTACTCGACCCAGTCAATGACTTAGCTGAATACATGTCGGATGCTATGCGCCTCGCTATAGGCTCGTTATTTTTACAGCGCATTTTATACACCATTTCTTCTGGGGTTATTTTTAGTGGTTTTTTTACTGTTTCGGTCGTCGCTTACTTTATATGTGAATGGCGTAACTATTTTCCTAACTTACGTCATAAGATTATGGCGAGCTTAATTTTAATTCGCTTTTTAGTGCCTGCTGTGGTGCTTACAACAGGCCTCGTGAGCCAAATATTCTTAGATGAGCAAATAAACCAGCAAAGTGAAATCGTGAGCGAAAAAGTCGAGACGGTGAATAGTAGTGCAAATAACACCTCTGCCCTATCAGCCAAGCTAAAAGCTGAGGTCGATAGTGAAAAACAAACCATCTTCGACAAGCTCTCTCTATTAAATGAGCAGCAGATTAAAAACCACCAGCGAGCCACTGAGCTCAAAGGTGATTTAGCAGAGCTCGAAGCCCAAATAGAAGCGATTCAAGCAACCCGCAGCTTGTCTGAGCGACTGACCTTTACTGAGCTTGAACAAGCAAAGCCATTACTTGATAAAAAGCAGCAATTAACAGCGCAGTTTAATGCGGTACTAAACCAGCAAAGACAGCTGAACTTAGACAAAGACGCCTTAAACGAACAACTAGAAAACCTTAACGCATCACTCAATCAAGACCAATCGTCGCAGGTGAGTAAAATTATCGACACCGTCACCTCTGGCATTAGCAACATGGTGGCAGCCGTCGAAGACTTATTTATCGACTTTTTGAATATCTTGTCACTGCTGATTTTAAAACTGTTATTAATGCCGTTGATTTTTTTATACCTATTTAACAAAGCCTTTAAGGCCATTTGGCAGCGCCGCTTTATGGACGTAGTAATACAAACAAAGCAACTGGCTGTTAATCGCTGATATTTCAGCTAAAGTTATAAACCTAACTCGTTTTTAAAGGATATAAGTATGACTGAGCAACGCCATAACCACATTCCCCAAGAAGCTTTCGATTGGTACGATGAATACGCCCATGGCTTGATGGACCGCCGTACCTTTATGAAAAAGCTGGGTGGCTTAGTCGCCCTTGGTTATTCAATGGCAATGCTAAGTAGCGCTTTACTGCCAAACTACGCATTAGCTGAGCAAGTATCCTTTAATGACCCTGATATTAAAGCCAGTTATAAAACCTTTGATTCGTTTAAAGGTCATGGCGAAGGTAAAGGCTATTTAGTCGAACCCGCTAATTTAACGGGCAAGCTCCCAATAGTATTAGTGATCCACGAAAACAGGGGCTTAAACCCTTATATTAAAGATGTTGCTCGCCGCCTTGCCAAAGCCGGTTTTATTGCCTTTGCGCCAGATGCATTACACCCTCTTGGTGGCTACCCTGGCAATGACGATGAAGGCCGCGCCATGCAACGCTCTATGGATAAACAAAAAATCCAACAAGACTTTATCGCCGCAGCAGAATACATAAAAAGACACCCAAATAGTAACGGCAAACTTGGTGCGGTAGGCTTTTGCTTTGGTGGATATATGGTTAACTACCTAGCAGCAGTTGATAGCAAACTGATTGATGCGGGCGTGCCTTATTACGGCACTCCGGCCGTTAAAGAACTCAGACAAAACATCAAAGCCCCACTACTTGTACACTTAGCCGAGTTTGATAAACGCGTTAATGCAACATGGCCAGAATACGAGAGCGACTTAAAAGCGCATCAAGTGCCTTACACTATGCACATGTATGAGCAAGCAAATCATGGTTTTCATAACGACTCTACATCTCGTTATGATGAAAAACAGGCGGAGCTTTCGTGGCAACGCACATTGGCCTTTTTCAATGAGCAATTGATTTAAACAGAGCAATTTCATACACTCTCGAAAAAATTTTAGGCTAGAAAATAGATGGAATCGCAAGTCAGTTATCGCTTTGACTCACAGCAAACCGCCAATCGGTTTTTAAACAAGCTTAAACACTGGTCGGTGGCTAAAGTCACTGCGAGTCTTTGCCAAGGTGGTTATGGCGTAAAAATACGCTACGAAGTCGATACCAGTGGTTTTGATTACACTCTTGCAGAGCTTGATGATTTAGCAATGCAACACGAAGGCGAAGAAATTTAATTCTTATATTCTAGGCATAAAAAACGGCTAAACAAGGTTAGCCGTTTCATTTTAAAGCCGAGATTATAACGCTCTACTTATAAATCAAAGCTACGTGAAATAGACGCGACAATTCGCTCATCTGCGGTATCCCAGTCAAGGCTGGTATTTTCGCCAGCAAGCTCAAAATCAAAACCTGCAAAGCTTGTTTGATAGGCTAAACGATAATGGTTGTACGACTTATCATTACCATCCCAAGCAAACTTATTACCATCGAGTGAGTTAGAAATATCAAAGCTGGCACGAATTGCATGATTTGGCGCAATTTCAAAGGTATGGGCAACCATAGAAATCACATGCCCTGCATCGGTACCAAAGTAATCCCAAGCGTACCAGAAGTTAAGTTCTGTGAAACCTAGGCTATTGGTATAGCCAAACTTTGCATAAGTCTCAAAATAATTACCATCGCTTGAGTAATCTTCACCATGGTATGAGTAGTAAGCAATACCATAATCAACACTAAGGGTGTCAGTTAGCTCAGCATAGTTACCAAAATACGCATCCCACTCGATGTCTGTGCCATCGCCAAAATCTACATTTGAAGCCCAAGTACCTACATACATACCTGAATCTGCAAAGGCATAATCTAAGCTGCCCTGAATCGCTGGGTCATTCATAGTTTGGCTTACACCATTGAAGGTGTAATCTGATGCCAATGTAACCGTAGTCGATAAGTCAGCCATGGCTGATGTCGATAGTAATGCCAATGGCAACGCTGCTGCTAATACTGTTTGTCTTGTTGTCATGTTGGTTTCCCTTAGCTAACTGTTTCTATTTTTGTGTAATCTAATTTATTGTCTTTTGGTGAACCTTCGATATTTTTCACTGTTTTTAACTTGCTGTAGCCAATAAACGCAGCACAGCCGAAAAATAACGCAATAACGAGCGCACCAACCCATTGGATCTGTAAAAAGTCGAACTTAAACAGCAGGGTTAATAATGAAAGCGCCACCACATTCAAGGCAATATAATTAAATTTACCTAAACGTTTCACCGTTAAGTTTAGGTTATCTGTGTATAAACGGATCAAAGAATCAAGTGAGTTGATCACAAACACCACACCAACAAACACCATAGCGATGTTTTTCAGGCCTGCTGTTGCAATACCCGCTTCATGATATTGATACAAAACACTAAACCAGATAGCGATTGGAATAGATGGGAAAATCAACATAGCCGCCAGCACTTGGTAAGTTTTTAAGCCACCCACAAAACGTGAGGTAAATTGACCAATCATGATGCTCCAAGCAAACCACCAAAACAGGTAGAAGGCATGGTAATCATTCAGCGGTAATATAAATTCATTGATATTGCCAAAGTAACCGCCGATCAACGCAAGGTTATCAACAAATGCAGATGTTTGTGCATCAGAACCAACAAAGGCACCGAACCACATAAATGCAATTAAAGCGATAAACAACCAAGTTGTAGAAATACTTAAAAAGCGTACATACTTAATGTCTGTGCTCGAATACACAGCAAAACAAATCGCTGCAAACACCATTAAGTAGAATGTCGGAATAATTGACTCACCATCACCAAGCGACGGCAAATACCAAGGTAAATTCGACAGCAGTAAAAATGCAGTAAATGCGCACGTACCAATAATAACGATGTTATTAATTAGTTTTACCCAAGCAATTTCAAAGAACTTTACTTTGGGTTCTATTACACAGAAATAAAAGCACGTAAGGAAATAAAATCCCCAGATCAAGAAGCCCCAATAACCAAATTCAATGGCTAGAGGATTGGCAAACGCATACTCTGGGCTTGCTTTTATGTCTGCATAACCTGCAAACTCTGTCAGTGGAAACATAATCAAGCCAACGTCTAGGCCCGATGTAAATAAAATTGCAATGAACGTAAACGTTCTAACCGGTGTGACGCCAACACACCTAACCGTACCCCATTTAAATAAAATAACCGCAATTGCTAACAGGGTAAAAATGATGCCAGCACTAAGCCAAAAGGTCATAGTTACCCCCCCAAAATAAGTAATAATACTTCATTGTTTCTCCAGTTTTATTCCTCGCATTAACGCACCACAAACAACTCGTGATGCGCGCCACTGCAAGCCCCACAGCCGAAACTGCGGGTGGCCTTATTAGATCTCCGAACTACGCTGCGTTGATTGCCATTGTTTTTCCATGGCAACATCTGCAGTTGATGCCGATAACACAGGCTTACCTAAAATGTGGTCCGCCGCTTTTTCTGCCACCATAATGGTTGGCGCATTTAAATTACCGTTTGGAACGGTTGGGAAGATAGATGAATCCACAACCCGCAAACCTTCGATACCGTGTACTTGAGTTTGCGAGTTAACCACGGCCATCTCGTCCTCACCCATCTTGCACGAACATGACGGATGGTAAGCACTCTCAACCGCCTGACGAACAAAAGCATCGATTTCTTCATCGCTTTGAACATCTTTACCGGGTTGAATTTCACCATCGCGATACTCATCAAACGCACTTTGCTCAATAATCTCGCGAGTTAGACGTACGCAAGCTCTAAAGCCTTCAATGTCATCTTGATGCTGTAAGTAGTTAAATTGGATCTTAGGCGCAACCTGAGGATCCGCTGACTTAATCGTTACTGCACCACGGCTTTTTGGTTTGTTATGCCCAACATGAACTTGGAAACCATGACCATCAAAGGCACTCTTACCGTCATAACGAATGGCTGCTGGTAAAAAGTGATACTGAATATCTGGCCATTCAACACCCGGTTTTGAGCGAATAAATGCACATGATTCAAAATGGTTAGTCGCCCCTAAACCTGAGTGATTTAATAACCAACGAGCACCAATTAGCCCTTTTGAAACAAGGCCTAATTTGCCGTTTAAAGTAATTGGTTGCTTACACTTATATTGGAAGTAAAACTCCAAGTGGTCTTGTAAGTTTTGGCCAACACCTGGTAAGTGGTGTTTAACCTCAACACCCGCTTCGCTCAGGATGTCTTTATCACCAATACCCGATAATTGCAGAATATGCGGTGAACCAATTGGGCCCGCACTTAAAATAACGTCTTTTGCTGCAAATGCTTGCTGCTTAGAGCCAGATACTGAATACTCAACGCCCACGGCTTTTTTGCCTTCTAGCAAAACTTTTTCAGCTAAAGCACCGGTGACTAGCGTTAAGTTTTTACGTGACTTAACTGGGTCTAAATACTCACGGCTAGCAGAGCTTCTTACGCCATCTTTAACTGTCATATGCATTGGCCCAAAACCTTCTTGCTGGGCTGCATTGTAGTCATCAGTTTGCGCATAACCTGCTTGTTGGCCCGCTTTGATAAAGGCTTTATAAAGCGGATTAGCCATTTCATTACCGTTATTAACCCCTAATGGGCCGTTATCGCCACGGTAACTGTTACCACCTAAGTAGAATGATTCCGCACGCTTAAAGTACGGTAAACATGCTTGGTAATCCCAACCATTAGCGCCGTGTTGCTGCCATTCATCAAAATCTTTGGCATGACCACGTACATAGACCATGCCGTTAATCGATGATGAGCCACCTAACACCTTACCTCGTGGGCAGTGCATTTGACGGTTATCTAAATATGGCTCTGGCTCGGTATGAAATTGCCATGCATATTTGTCAGTATTCATTGGGATTGATAGCGCGGTAGGCATCTTTATAAAAATGCTTTTATCACTACCGCCCGTTTCAAGTAATAACACCTTATTAGAAGGGTCTGCTGATAGTCGGTTTGCCAACACGCAGCCTGCTGAGCCAGCACCGACTATGATGTAATCATAGTTCTGTGTACTCATTAAAATGGACTCTCTATATTGCTCATACCCACATAAATCGATTTAGTTTGGGTATAGTGATCTAAAGTTTCGATACCGTTTTCACGGCCGATACCTGATTGCTTGTAACCACCTACTGGCATTTCTGCAGGTGAATTACCATAGCTGTTTATCCAACAAATACCGGCTTGTAACTGGTGGATCACGCGGTGTGCACGCTGAATATCTTTAGTGAACACGCCTGCGGCTAAGCCTAGGTGGGTATCGTTTGCACGCTGAATAACGTCATCTTCATCATCAAACACTAACACGCTCATTACCGGGCCAAAGATCTCTTCTTTAACTATGGTCATGTTGTCTTTACAATCGACAAAAACGGTCGGTTCCACAAAGTAGCCGTTTGGCGCAGATGCAGGTGATAGTGCCTTACCGCCGGTTAGTAAGGTTGCGCCTTCTTGAATACCTTTATCGATATAGCCAAGTACTAGCTCTTGGTGCTTTTTAGAGATAAGCGCCCCTAAATTCACCTCAGGATCCATTGGGTCGCCAGCAATAATATTTTGCTCTGTGCGTGTTTTCAGCTCATCAATAAACTGCTGATAAACATTTTTATGCACATAAATGCGCGTACAGTTAGTGCAGATTTCACCTTGCGTATAAAAATTACCTAACATTGCCGCACTAACAGCTTGTGATACATCGGCATCATCAAATACTAATAACGGTGACTTACCGCCAAGCTCCATGGTCACATCTTTAAGTGAACCAGCAGCGCTTGCCATTACTTTTTTGCCTGTGCCTACTTCACCAGTGAACGACACTTTTTCAATATTTGGATTTGCAGTTAACCATTGCCCGACTTCAGCAGCGCCTTGCACAACGTTGAATACGCCAGCAGGTACACCCGCTTCGATGAAAATCTCTGCAAGTTTAATTGCACCAAGTGGTGTTTCTTCAGAAGGCTTGAAAATAACCGCATTACCCGCAGCCAGTGCTGGGCCTGATTTCCAACAAGCAATTTGTAGTGGGTAGTTCCATGCACCAATACCGGCACAAATACCTAAAGGCTCTTTACGTGTGTAGTAAAAATCATTGCCAACCATTTGTTGCTGACCCACTTGCGCAGGAGCAAGACCAGCAAAATATTCGATAACATCGGCGCCAGTTTCAACATCGACACACTCGGCTTCTTGCCATGGCTTACCCGTGTCAAGTACTTCTACTTTTGCCAGTTCATCGTTACGCTCGCGTAAGATTGCCACGGCTTTTAATAAAATACGGCTACGCTCAATTGGCGTCATTGCAGACCATGCTGCAAACCCTTGTTTTGCGCTTTCGATTGCCGCGTTTTGAATAAACTCATCAGCGACTTCAACGTGATAAATCACTTCATCCGTTGCAGGGTTCTTAACTGCAAAGGTATCGCCAGTTTGATTCTTTAAAAAATGGCCATTAATAAAATTTTCGTAAACAGGTGTGGTCATTTTAGGCTCCATACTGTTTTATCAGTGAACGAATGTAGTCTTTAGCTAATCGCTCACAATTTTCGAATTGATCTTGGTCTGACTTACTTAATACGGCTCTTAGCCATAAACCATCGATCATGGCTGCACTTAGCTCAGCAGCTAAATTGGCATCGCTATCGCTCATTAACTGTTTGAATGAGCTTAATAAGTTACTAAATAAACGTTTACTATTTACGTTTTGTAAGCGATGCAACTGGGCGTCGTGCATTGAATGCGCCCAAAAGCTCAACCAAGTTTTGGTGTTGTTGCTTTGCTGCTGAATACGCGAAAAGTTTGCTTCAACGATAAACATTAATCGTTGCTCTGGACTAGTCTGTGGCGTTACTTGATTCAAAAGTGCTTGCTTTAAGCTGGTCAATAAATAACGCACAGTGGCTTCAATTAAGCCCTGCTTACCACCAAAATAATGACTGATAATGCCAGACGATAAGCCTGCCTTTTTACTAATGCTATTTATGGTGGTGCCTTGCAAACCAAGCTCTGCAACCGACTCTATTGTGGCGTCAATTAACTGCTGACGACGAACAGGTTCCATTCCAACTTTCGGCATAATTTTTTATTGATTGAACGTTCAATTAAAATAAAGGTTAAGGTAATGAGCATGGCAATTCAAGGTTGACAAATTGTAAACAACCGCAAAGCTACACACGTAAGTTAAGCTAACCCACTGTTCTTACGTTTATTATCAGAAATATAAAAAAGTTTTAAATTTATTCAAAAAAAGCCTAAAAAGTATGAATTTAAGCTGAAATGCGGAAAAAAGAGAAAATTTATTGCAGGCGTATTATTAATAAAAAAGCGCTTATAAAAGCGCTCATGTTAGGCTAAAAGTTAAGCTAAGCTCATTCGTGGTATTTACGAATAACCGCTATCTTGCCATCTTCTATTTCGAGCACATCCATAATGGTTTGCGTGTATTCAATTTCTTGCTGGTTTTGTGGGTGTATACCTTTAGCGTGATGGGTATAACGCAAGGCAATGGCTGAATCATTAAAAATAAAGGTATCGAGTAAGTTTGCTTGGTATTCGGTGTGCGCACCAAGGTAAAAAGTCATACCTTTACGCATCATTGCTTTGCCATCTGGCTCTCTTGCATCATCTGTTTGATAAGGCAAGTGTTGGTTTGCTACATCGTCAGTTAATAAAGCTAAAAAGGCTTCTAGCTCTTTGTTGGTGGCATTCGGTGCTTGTGTTGCAACCATGGTATTAAAGTACTGTTGTGCTAATGCTGTGAGCTCTGGGTTAGCTTGCTTTGCTTGGCTGCTAAATGTGCTAAATAGGCAAATAGCCAGAAAATAAAGGTGCTTCATCGTTATTCCTTGTGGTTTTAGTTATTGACTAATAATCAAACTACGAACCTAAAATAACGACAAAGCCCCGAACTATCAATATTTTAGTTTAAGCTGTTTGTGGCCTTGGGGTCTCGCGTTTATCTAAATAACCGCTGTATCGTGTTGCAATTAACGCAGCTAAACTGATGATAGCGCCAATCCAAGCAGTGTCTTGCAATGAGTAGCTTTCAACGACAAAGCCACCTAACACTGAGCCTAGCGCAATCCCGATATTAAACGCTGCAATGTTTAACCCTGAGGCCACATCGACGGCATTGGGGGTGAACTTTTCGGCAAGTTTAACCACATAGACTTGCAGCCCAGGCACATTACCAAACGCAAATGCCCCCCATACAAGTATGGTCAGTACCGCAGCGACTTTAGATTGCATGGTAAAGGTCAGCACTAACAGCACAATACTTAAAGCACTAAAGATAATAGTCAGCGCACTAATGGGGCCTTTTTTATCGGCTAACTTACCGCCGTAAATATTGCCAACAGCAACCGATACCCCATATACCAGCATGATTAAGCTAATAGTGGCTGATGCAAAACCAGTTTGCTGCTCTAAAATAGGCGCTAAATAGGTAAAGGCAGTAAATGTGCCGCCATAACCAAGTATGGTCATAAAGTACACCAGTAAAAGCCTAGGTTGCACCATTACTTTTAGCTGCTCACTCAAAGTCGCCGGTTTACTTTGCTTTAAGTTGCTCGGAATTAAAAACGCGCTACCAACCAGTGCAATCAAGCCTAGTAAAGACACTACTAAAAAGGTCGCTCGCCAACCAAAGTGCTGACCAATCCAAGTCCCTAACGGCACACCGGTTACTAATGCAACCGTTAAACCGGTAAACATAATCGCAATAGCACTGGCTTCTTTATCTTTACTGACAAGCCCTGTTGCGATGGTTGAACCAATTGAGAAAAACACCCCATGGGCAAGGCCTGTTAAAATCCTTGCAGTGATCAAGCTACCATAACTAGGTGCTTGCCAAGCCAGTAAATTACCAATTACAAATAGGCTCATTAAGCTAAGTAATACATGTTTTCGATTCCAGCGTCCGGTAAGCGCGGTTAATACTGGCGCCCCCACCGCAACACCTAATGCGTACAAGCTAACAAGTAGCCCGGCACTCGGTAACGAAACCGTTAAATCATCAGCGATGGTTGGCACTAAGCCGACAATCACAAACTCAGTGGTGCCTATGGCAAACGCACTGAGAGTTAACGCAAGTAATGCTATTGGCATCACATATCCTCTGTTTAATTTTGAAAGTGCGGCTATTGTGGCTAAAATTAAATTTGCAAAAAATAGCAGTAGTGACAAAATACTTTTGTCAAAAATGAAAAGGTAAAACCATGAGCGTGATCTCCAACACCCAAGATTTAGAAGCATTTATTAGCGTGGTTGATACCGGCGGGTTCTCAAGTGCAGCCAATGCATTAGATGAGCAAGTAGCAAAAATATCACGGGCGGTAACTCGGCTCGAAAAATCCTTAAACGTTACCTTATTCAACCGCACTACAAGACGCATTGAGCTGACCGAAGAAGGTCAGTTATTTTTAGGCTATGCTAGAGAAGCACTCAGTCAGCTCGCACAAGGCGAAGAGGCCTTAAAGCTTTTGCACTGTGCGCCATCAGGAAAATTAAGAGTCGATGCTGCAAGCCCCTTTGTGTTTCACCAATTAGCACCACATTTAAAAGCCTTTAACCAAGCTTATCCTGACATAAAACTTGAGATCACCAGCCACGACAACATTATCGATTTACTTGAGCATAAAACCGATATTGCTATTCGTATTGGCGAACTTGCTGACTCAAACTTGCATGCGCGCACTTTGGGAGTTAGTAAGTTACAGCTCGTTGCAAGCCCTGATTATTTAAAAACGGCACCGCCATTAAATGAGCTAACCGATTTAGCCTCGCACCAGCTTATTGGTTTTACCGATGCGCCGCATTTAAATCACTGGCCGCTAACCACGCCTTTAGATCTTAAATTTTCAATCAGTGCATCAAGTGGTGAAACTGTACGCCAGCTTTGTATTCAAGGTCATGGCATTACCTTGTTGTCGGAATTTATGATCAACGAAGATTTAAAAGCAGGCCGTTTAGTAAAAGTGCTTGAAGGCGAGGTACTGAGCCCTAATCGCCGCGAAAAAGTGCATGCGGTGTATTACCAAAACAGCGGTGTGTCATCACGAGTATTAGCGTTTTTAGACTTTATAGCACCAAGGTTAACGCTTTAGTTTTTTGCACTTTTAACAAAAGTGTTTTGTGATTAGTGGCATTAATTTCATAAATGATTTTCGTTATGCTGAAAGCATATTCGCTTTCAAGGAGCCGTAATGAACAAATTATTCGATACCGTACAACTTGCCGGTCATACATTAAAAAACCGCATTGTTATGCCACCGATGACCCGCTCTCGCTCATCACAACCGGGTGATATCGCCAATGAGTTAATGGCCAACTACTATGCACAGCGTGCCAGCGCTGGCTTAATTATCAGCGAAGGCACACAAATATCAGCCCTAGGTAAGGGTTATGCTTGGACACCGGGTATTTATACTGCCGAGCAAATTGCAGGTTGGAAAAAAGTAACCGACAAAGTTCATCAAGCTGGTGGCGTTATGTTCGCTCAGCTTTGGCATGTTGGCCGAGTGTCTCACCCAAGTAACACAGGTGGCGAGCAACCAATTGCGCCATCTGCTATTGCAGCGAAAGACGTTAAAGTTTTTATTGATGAAGATGACAAACCTGACTTTGTTGCCACAGCACAGCCACGTGCAATGAGTCATGACGACATCAAACATGTTATAAACGAATACCGTCAAGCTGCTCGTAATGCAGTTGATGCAGGGTTTGATGGTATTGAACTTCACGCTGCCAATGGTTATTTAATTAATCAATTTATTGATTCAGAGTCGAACCAACGTACTGATGAATACGGCGGCAGTTTAGAAAACCGCTTACGCTTTTTACAACAAGTGACACAAGTGGTATGTGATGAAATTGGCGCTGAGCGTGTTGGCGTGCGCCTTGCTCCACTCACAACCCTCAATGGTACGGTCGATGATAACCCGTTTGAAACCTATATTGGCGCAGCAAAAGTACTCAATGAACTCAACGTTGCTTACCTGCACATTGCCGAAGCTGATTGGGATGATGCGCCATTAATGGAGCAAAGTTTTAAGCAAGCGCTACGTGAAAACTATGCTGGATTAATGATTTATGCAGGCAAATACACTGGCGAGAAAGCAGAGCAAGCATTAGCCGCAGGCTGGGCTGATTTAATAGGTTTTGGCCGCCCGTTTGTTGCAAACCCAGATCTGCCAGCGCGCATTGAACAAGGCATTGAACTGGCTCAGCATGATCCAGATACCTTATTTGGAGGCGGTGCTAAAGGCTACACTGACTACCCTTTAGCAACGCAGTAACGCGCTAAAAAAGGTGGCTCGTCAACCAATAGCTCAATACAATAAAGCTGATGTTGGCGAGCGCTCTTAACAACCAAGGAGCAGAGCTAAACTGTATTTGGCTGTACTTACTTACTAATACCAAAGCGCCCATCACTGTAAACCAAGGAGTAAAAAAGAATAGTGGCTTTAACTTCACTAAACTCACAGCTAAATCGTGCAGCGCCCCACTGACGGCAAAAGTAACAGCAAGGGCACACCAAGCCGGCATAATGTCATTGCAAGGCTTCATCACATACCCAGATAAGTAATAGCTCCACACCGGATTCCAATATCGCCAAAAAAGATAAAACGAACTCGCACCCAGCGAGCGTGTCAGCATATTGCGCAACGAATCTTTATGGCCAAGAGGCACACCTGTGCGTTTTTTAACGTATTGAGCAAGGGTAATAGCTGCAGACACCGACTTTCTCTTTTTTACTAATGACTAATTCAGACTACTAAACAACCAACAAAAGAGAAACCCAAACAAGGCTTGAAATTGTAACGGTTTATTTTATTCGTATTGGTTTTGCGCAGATAGATAGCTGATAATCACCCATTACTTCTGCTATCAACATTAGAGGGACACCAATGAAAACCTCATTATCATTGATTGGCTACTGAGTGAAACATTGAAAGTGTACCCTAACGGAGTATACTATGATTTATAAAACAAAGGATTTTGTTTCGCGCACGAAAAAAGAAAGCCTATCTGATGCTGATTTAATAAACGCTTGCAAAGAGATGTCAGCAGGCCTTTACGATGCAGACCTAGGTGGTAATGTCTATAAAAAGCGCGTAGCCATAGGCAGTAAAGGAAAAAGAACTGGTTATAGAACTATCGTCGGGGCGGTAATTGGTGATAAATATTTCTTTCTCTATGCGTTTGCTAAAAACGCTAGAGCTAATATAAATGCTAAAGAAAAATTAGCATTAAAAGAGTTAGCAAAAGAGTTTATTCGATTTTCCCAAAGTGAACTTAAACAACTAGTCGATGATGGCGAACTTTTAATTGTAGGTGATGATCATGAGTGACATATTAAAGTCAGTTCACAAAACAGTGAGTGGATTAAAAAAGTCAGGAGTTATAGACAAAACGACGATGCGTAAATTTGACGCATTGTGCCTTACAAATGTTCATGAGTTTACCCCCGAACAAGTTCGTAATTTAAGACTGAAGTACAACCTCTCTCAACCGGTCTTTGCTCAATACTTAAATGTCAGTGACAAGTTAGTTAAAAAATGGGAGCAAGGTGATAGCTCACCAAGAGGAGCAGCATTGAAAATGCTCACTCTGGCAGAGCAAAAAGGGTTAGAAGTAATCGCTTAAGCCTAATCCAAAGCGCTGTAAAACTCATTTCATTAAAATCACATCTTACTTTTTACTTTATTAGTCGCTTGGCTGGTGGCAGGGCTGTCTGGCCAAAAATGTTTTGGGTAACGCCCTTTCATTTCTTTTTGCACATCGCGGTAACTTGTTTGCCAAAAGTTAGCTAAGTCTTGAGTTAACTGCAGCGGCCGCCTCGCTGGTGATAATAGCTCCATTAATAATGGCAGTTTACCTTGGGCCAGCAAAGGCGTGCTGGTCATGCCATACACTTCTTGCATGCGCACACTTAGCTTCGCAGGACCATCTAGCTGATAGGTCACTTTTACATTTGAACCACTTGGCACCGTTAATCGTAAGGGGAGCAATTCATTCAATAAACTTTGCTGCTGCCAATCAAAACAGCTTTTAATCGCTTCGCTGTAATTGAACTTTTTTAATTGCTCAAGGTTTTTAATATCATCCAAATAAGGTGCAAGCCATTGGCTATCGGCAATTAAATCATCATGATTTAAACACGGGAATGACTCTGGTAACAGCTTACTTGCCAAACTCATTCGAATAAGTAACTGCTCACTATCGGGCTGTTCATTAAATAACGAAAAGCCCCGCTTACTAAATAAATTTAACCAAGCTTTGGTGCGCTCGTTTTTATCTAGTGGCTGTTTACTTGGCTGACTCGCTATGGTGATGGCACCCAGCTTAAGCTCATCTTGATGGATAAAACGCCCTGCTTTTTCATCGTATTCGCAGCGAGTTTGCTCAGTAAATAAATGCGAAAGCTCATCTTCAAGCTCACTTGGCATAAAGGCAACAGCGGCAAAAACACGGTTTCCCTTATGGCCGCCCATATGCGCAATGGCAATATAGTCATCGTTATGCCAAAACTCCTCACTTAAATCGGCGCCTGCACCATTGGCAAGTAAATAACCATTACCGCGCTTTTTGGCTAGGCGGTCAGGAAAGGCAAGTGCCACCAGCAGCGACAAGTACTCTGTTTTAAGCTCATTAACCGGCTTGAGTTGCAAGCGCGATAGCCAATAATTTAATTGCTGCTTAAATACTGGGTGCGGTTTGCTGTGCTGACTATGCAATGCCAAATTAAGATCCGCTGGCATACTAATGCGGCTTTCAAGCAGTGCAGTTAAATACCCCGCTAATACATAAATACCAGACATGTGCTGCTCTAGTTGCTTTGCCTTAATGAGCATATGCGAGAGGCGAATATCGGCTCCATAGCTCAGCATTTGGCTGCCAAGAGGTGTCAGCTTTTCATTTTCATCAATGGCTTCGAGCATTTTTAAAAGTGCCGTTGCTTGTTTAATCTGCTGGCTACTAGGTGGGTCGAGTAAGCTAAGCTCAGCAAGTGATGCCCCCCACTGCTTTGCCTCTAATAACAACTGACTAATATCACTGGTCAAAATTTCTGGCGCATCATGGCTATTACGGCGCTCAAAAGTTTGTTTAGAACCTAATCGATACACAACCCCCGGCTCAATTCGCCCAGCACGACCAGCGCGCTGTATGGCTGAAGAACGAGAGATGCTTTGCGTAACAAGCTCTGTAACACCGGTTTTTAAATTGAAATTGGCAGCACGACGTTTGCCGCTATCTACCACAATGCGTATTCCTTCAATGGTCAAACTGGTTTCAGCGACATTGGTGGTTAATACCACTTTGCGTTTGCCATTTTTAGGAGGCGCGATAGCAGCTTGTTGCTCGTTTTTATTTTGCTCACCATACAAGCTAAATACTTCGACGCTATCACCTAAATCATTTAAAGACTGCTGAACGCGCATGATTTCACGCTGCCCTGGCAAAAATACTAAAGCACTGCCCGTTTGCTCACTAAGCGCCTGTTTTATTACTGCAGGTATGTCATCGAGCCAGCGGCTTTCGTCTTTAAGTGGAATATACACTTCATCAATGGGGTAGCTTCGTCCTTGTGATGAGATGATAGGACAGCTGAAAAACTCACTGTAACGTTCGCCGTCTAAGGTTGCCGACATCAGTAAGATTTTTAAATCATCGCGAAGTGCAGCCTGTGTTTCGAGGGCAAATGCCAAAGCCGTATCTGCGGCAATTGAGCGCTCGTGAAACTCATCAAAAATAAGTAAGTCTACATCACTAAGCTCTGGGTCATTTTGCAACATACGCGTCAGCATGCCTTCAGTGACAATTTCGAGTTTAGTTGTAGAACTTACTTTTGATTCACCACGAATGCGTAAGCCGACACTGTCACCGACTTTTTCATTTTGCTGGCTTGCCAAATACTGGGCAATATTGCGTGCGGCCAGTCGTCTTGGCTCTAACATAACAATGCGTTTAAAGTGCCCTTCGCGCATTAGGGTAAGAGGCAGCCATGTCGATTTACCCGCTCCCGGTGGCGCTTGCAATAAGGCCATTGGGTTACTCTGTAATGTGGTTAACAGGGATTGATAAATATCTTGAACTGGCAGCACGTTAGGTATCTCTTACTTTCTTTTCGCGCATTGTATCAAAAAACTAAAAATTGCGATGGCTATAGGCTTATTTTCTATCTCGGGCTTTAGAAGTGAAAACATTGCATTCTGCCAGTTTAGACTTATTCTTGATTAAACGACCAAACAAAAATCAGAATAAGGAATTAACTTGTTCAGGATTTACACCCGTATTTTAATCACCTTGCTACTTTTAGTTTTCCCGTTTCAAAAAGCGTTTAGTCAGCAAAAAATTACGGTTGCACTTGGCAATACACTACCCCCTTGGGTCATGGTTGAAGACAACACAGGCATTATTCCTGACTTACTTCGTGCAACACTCGGTGTTCACGGTTATCAAATACACTTTGTCTACGTTCCCTATGCAAGGCGGATCCCTTTGTATACTGAGAACTTTGTTGATGTTGTGTCTGATATTAATGAAAAAGTTATCGAAACCCATCAAATGAGCGGTTACTTTTCAGATATTGCTTACAGCTACGAGAACTTTGCTTTTAGTCTGGCCAAGCAAAACCTGCAGCTTAGTTCAATTGCACAATTAAAACACTTTAGTGTTCTTGCATGGCAAGGTGCAAAAGAATTACTCTCACCAGAATATCAAGCAATGGCCAGAGAAAACCCACAATACGCAGAAACCTATGATCAGCTTGCACAAGTACAGCTTTTGTATCGAGAGCGCTACGAAGTGATCCAGATGGACGGTAAAATTTTTGATTATTATCGAGCGTTAATTAATATCAATGATGAAATTGATGTCTCTAAACCTGTGCAACGATTTGCGTTATTTGGCAAAAACCCCAGTGGCTTTTTATTTCGAGACGAAGCCTTAAGAGATCTGTTTAACGAGAACTTGCGTAAACTAAAATCAACTGAAGAATACACGCGGATAATCAATCGCTATACATCTAAGAGCCACTAAGTATCTAAAAACTAGCGCAACAGAAAATATTACAGGCTGATGCTAAAAACTACGTAGTAATTGCAAACTTTTAAATTCCACTCATTATATGCAAAGACACAAAAAAACTATAAATCAATGAGTTAACAAGTTACACCAAATTGGTACAGCGATTGCTCTTACTAAGATGAATGTTTAACAAAGTAAGGAGATTATGATGAACAGCGATCGTTTAGAAGGCAATTGGAAAGAGCTTAAAGGTAAAGCACAACGTAAATGGGGTGACCTTACCGATGATGATTTAGATAAAATTGAAGGTAGCCGTAAAGAGCTGGTTGGTAAACTTCAGCAAAAATACGGTAAATCTAAGGAAGAAGCTGAGCGTGAAGTCAGCGACTTTGAAAAAAGCCATTAATTTGAGCAATCAATAAAGCCGCTAATTGCGGCTTTATTTATCAAGCAGGCTCATGCTTTGCTAAATCGACTTCAGCAACCGTTTGATTTTTACCTTGCGATTTAGCGCGGTAAAGCCGTTTATCAGCAATGTTCAAACAATGATCCATGCTCTCATCAGCAACGCGCACGTACAAGCCAATACTTAAGGTGACATTAAAACGATGCTGGCCGCTCGTAAATGGCTTTTCAGCAAGCTTCTTATGGATTTTTTCAGCGACTTTTCTGGCTCTAAGCTCATACCCTGTTGGGATCACAATTAAAAACTCTTCGCCGCCCCAACGGGAAATAACATCGTCTTCTGTGCACACGTTTTTAAATACATCAGCAAAAAATATCAGCACCTCATCGCCCACTTGATGACCGTAGGTATCGTTGATTTGCTTAAAGTTATCAACATCCATCAGCAAGAACACAGCCCCTTCGCCAAAGCGCTTATCTTGCAAGCATTCAGTTGTGTAGCGACGGTTAGCGAGTTCTGTCATTGCGTCAGTGCGAGCAAGCTTTTGATTAAGCTTAAGTTGCTCCATTAACTGCAAACTGTATTTGTTGCGGTAATATTCGTAGAAGCCAGCCAAAATACATAAAATCGAGAAACACAGCATGACACGTGTAGGAAAGTAATGACTCGGATAACTGTAATAACCAAATTGATCGGTAAAATAGAAAAGCACCGAGATAATAATGGCAAGCAAGATAAGATCGAACGCTCCGCGCTTTAAGCCACGAATAAAAAAGGTCACAGGAGATACGATAAACAGCCATAACGGCCCAGTGCCATTGCTCCCTCCTGAGACGATTAAAAAACACATCATCGAATAGAGGGCGTACAGCATAAGTACTGCGATGGTTTCGTCACGATTTTTAATAACGAAAGGTGAGGCAAACACAAAGCCGCCAATAATCAATAAATAGCTAAGGGCATGGTAACCATCTTGATAGCTAGTGATCGCCATTAAAAACGAGGTAATCGAACCAATAAATGCAAAAACACGTAAAAATCGTGCTTTATCTTTGTCACTTGCATTCACTGTATCAATCACAATTTCACCTTAGATTTCTTGATCAATCTCAATAATTTTAACACAAATATTTAAAATAGAAGGAATTTGCCAGTATTAAAACAATTAAAAAGAAAAAAGTATGATAAAAAATGAGCATAAAAAACGAGCCATTTGGGGCTCGTTTTTAATTTAAACAAAAGCTAATAACTAAAGGTTATTATTCTGGTTCATAGCCCAAATTAGGCGACAACCAACGCTCAGCGTCTGCAAGAGTCATGTTGGTACGCTTAGCGTAATCTTCAACCTGATCTTTTTGAATTTGCGCCACTGCATAGTACTTAGCTTCAGGGTGAGAAAAATACCAACCAGAAACCGCCGCCCCCGGCCACATTGCATATGAACTGGTTAGCTTCATGCCAATACGCTGTTCGGTATCAAGTAACTGCCAGATTTTCTTCTTCTCTGTATGTTCAGGACAAGCAGGATAACCTGGCGCTGGGCGAATACCTTGGTAGTTTTCACGAATAAGTTCATCGTTCGATAGGTTTTCATCTACCGCATAGCCCCAATACTCTTTACGCACTTGCTCATGTAAGTACTCTGCAAATGCTTCTGCTAAACGGTCTGCAACGGCTTTAACCATGATCTTATTATAATCATCTTGCTTAGCATCGAAGGCATCGGCAAGGTCGTCTTCTTCAAGACCACCAGTAACCGCAAAAGCACCAAAGTAATCAGGAGTGCCTTTTGGCGCAATATAATCAGCTAAACAATAGTTAGCAAAGTCGGTTTTTTCAGTTTGCTGACGTAAATGACACGATGTAGTTAAAAGCGTTGTACGCGACTCATCGGTGTAAATCTCAATGTCATCTCCTACTCGGTTTGCAGGGAATAAACCAATGACACCTAAAGGTTGCAGCGCACCTGATTGCTCAAGCTCATCAAGCATTGCGTTGGCATCAGCGAATAAGCTTTTAGCCTGTTCACCTACAATTTCATCTTCAAGAATACGTGGGTACTTACCAGCGATTGACCACGTCATGAAATAAGGTGTCCAGTCGATGTACTGTCTTAACGTCGCAATCGAAACATCTTTAAACTCAGTCACACCCAGCTTTTTCGGCACAGGTGGCGTGTAGTTATCCCAATCGAGTTTTACTGCGTTGTCGCGAGCACGCTGTAAAGTAACGGGTTTTGAGCGTGGCTTTTTACGTGCTTGTTGTTCACGTACTTTTTCATACTCACCCTTGGTTTTCTCTAAAAATGCCGGCTTTAACTCTTTCGACAATAAATTAGAAACCACACCCACAGCGCGGCTGGCGTTATTTACGTAAACCACACCTTTATCATACTGAGGCTCAATTTTAACCGCGGTATGCGCTTTAGAGGTTGTTGCACCACCAATCAGTAACGGTAATTCAAAACCACGACGAGTCATTTCTTTCGCAACATGTACCATTTCATCAAGTGATGGGGTAATCAGCCCTGATAAACCAATAATGTCGGCTTTTTCGTCTATGGCGGTTTGCAAGATTTTCTCTGCCGGCACCATCACACCAAGGTCGATAACCTCGTAGTTATTACATTGCAGTACCACGCCTACAATATTCTTACCAATGTCGTGTACGTCGCCCTTAACGGTTGCCATAACCACTTTACCATTGGTTGCGCCCTCTTCTTTTTCAGCTTCAATGAAAGGGTCAAGATAGGCAACGGCGCGCTTCATCACACGAGCTGACTTAACAACCTGAGGTAAGAACATTTTACCCGCACCGAATAAGTCACCTACTACGTTCATGCCGTCCATAAGCGGGCCTTCGATCACTTCGATAGGCTTAGCTTTGCTCTTGCGGCACTCTTCGGTATCTTCGTCGATGTACTCGGTAATGCCTTTTACTAACGCATGTTCAAGGCGCTTTTCGACAGGCCAAGTACGCCACTCTAAATCTTCTACTTTCTCTGCTTGTGCCATACCTGAGTATTTTGGTGCAAGTTCAACAAGTCGCTCACCAGCACCTGGGTCGGTATTGAGGATCACATCTTCTACAGCTTTGCGCAGCTCTTCGGGGATATCGTCGTAAACCGCTAACTGACCCGCATTAACAATGCCCATGTCCATACCCGCTTTAATCGCGTGGTATAAAAACACAGAGTGAATAGCTTCACGAACTGGGTTATTACCACGGAACGAGAACGACACATTCGATACACCGCCCGACACTTTACAGTGCGGTAAGCCTTGCTTAATTCGACGCGTACCTTCAATAAACTCAACAGCGTAGTTATCGTGCTCTTCAATGCCCGTTGCGACGGCAAAAATGTTCGGGTCAAAAATAATGTCTTCTGGCGGAAAGCCAATATCATCAACGAGTATTTTGTAACTACGCTGACAAATCTCGAACTTACGATCAGCAGTTTCAGCTTGCCCGGTTTCATCAAACGCCATTACAACCGCAGCAGCACCAAAGCGTTTAATTAGCTTAGCTTGGCGAATAAATGGCTCTTCACCTTCTTTAAGTGAAATTGAGTTAACAATGGCCTTACCTTGAATACACTTTAAGCCTGCTTCAATCACGTCCCATTTAGATGAGTCGACCATGATAGGTACTTTTGAGATATCAGGCTCTGAGGCAATTAAGTTTAAAAACTTTACCATCGCCGCTTTCGAGTCCAACATGGCTTCATCCATGTTGATATCAATTACTTGCGCGCCATTTTCTACTTGTTCACGGGCAACATCGAGAGCGGTCTCGTAATCTTCTTCCATGATCAAGCGCTTAAACTTAGCCGAGCCTGTTACATTGGTACGCTCACCGACGTTAGTAAATACAGCAATTTGGTCAGTCATGTCGGTTTCCTAGTTTAAGTTACACGCTTCAAGGCCCGATAAGCGCATACGCACTTCAAGCTCAGGTAATTGGCGAGGTTTAACACCTTCAAGGCCTTTCGCAAACGCCTTAATATGAGCCGGTGTGGTGCCACAACAACCACCTACAATATTGATAAAGCCAGACTTGCCCCAATCAATAATTTCTTGGGCCATTTCAGGAGCTTCTAAATCATATTCGCCAAACTCGTTCGGTAAACCTGCATTTGGATGCACCGAGGTAAAGGTTTCACAAACGCGCGATAACTCTTCAACATACTGGCGCAGTAAGTCAGGGCCAAGGGCGCAGTTAAGGCCGATTGATAGCGGTTTAATATGGCGAATTGAGTTATAAAATGCTTCTGTGGTTTGCCCTGATAAAGTTCGGCCAGAGGCATCGGTAATGGTGCCTGAGATCATCACAGGTAAACTACGACCAGCTAGTTCGAATGCTTCTTCCACAGCAAACGAAGCCGCTTTTGCATTAAGGGTATCAAAGATGGTTTCTATTAAAATAAGGTCAGCACCACCTTCCATTAATGCCAGTGTTGACTCAACATACGCAGCCACCAGCTTATCAAAGTTGATATTACGATAACCTGGGTCATTTACATCTGGTGAAATAGAACAGGTTTTTGACGTTGGCCCAAGCACACCGGCTACATAACGCGGTTTGCTAGGATCTTTTGCTTCAAGTTCATCACACACGCTGCGTGCAAGCTTCGCTGACTCGAGGTTGATTTCGCGGCTAAGGCTCGCCATATCGTAATCTTCCATCGAAATAGTCGTGGCATTAAAGGTATTCGTTTCGATGATATCAGCACCGGCTTCTAAGTAAGCACGGTGAATATCAGCAATGATTTTTGGCTGAGTTAGGCTTAATAAATCGTTATTGCCTTTAATAAGTACATGCCAGTCTTTAAAGCGCTCACCGCGATAATCCTGTTCTTCTAACTTATATTCTTGGATCATGGTGCCCATCGCGCCATCGAGGATTAAAATTCGCTGTTTTAGCGCCTCGGTTAATTGTTCGCGTTTATTCACTGCATTACTCGGCATAGTTGTTAGTCCTTACATCTTGGCTAACTAAGTTAATATCATACGGTGTAGTTTGGTACACATAATAGTTTAACCAATTCGAAAACAATAAAAAGGCATGGCTTTGCCACGTTTTCGACGGTTCGTTGTCTGGGTTATCGTCAGGGAAGTAATTTTCTGGCTTAGGTGCATCCGCTGATTTTTCTTGGTCGCGTAAATACTCCCCTTTTAAGGTATGAGCATCGTACTCTGGATGGCCAGTAATATACACTTGGCTACCTGATTTATTTTTAATTAAGTAGGCACCTACTCGCTCTGATCCGGCTAACACTACCAGCTCTTCGCAGGCAGTGATCTTATCGATATCAATATGACCATAACGAGAATGTGGCACTAAAAAGGTATCATCAAAGCCACGCGTTAGCGCTGCGTGGTCAAAATAGCTTTTATGGGTAAATACGCCACTGAGTTTGTTTGGTTTCAGATCACGTTTAAGGCCATAGTGATGATAAAGCCCAGCATGGGCCGCCCAACACGAAAACAGCGTAGACGTCACATGCTGCTCTGCCCAATCTAAAATAACTTTTAGTTCGTCCCAGTAAGCAACTTCGTCATATTCTAAATGAGCAAGCGGCGCGCCCGTTATGATCATGGCATCGTAGTTATTATCTTTCACTTCTGAAAAATAACGATAAAACGTATCCATGTGCTGCTCAGAGTTACTACTGGTGCGATGGGTATCTAAGCGCAACAGCTCAACATTAACTTGCAGCGGTGAGTTTGCTAACAAGCGAATAAACTGCACTTCGGTTTCAACTTTGTTTGGCATTAAGTTTAAGATGGCCAAACGCATTGGGCGGATTTCTTGCGTTTTAGCACGACTTTTTGGCATTACAAACACGTTTTCTTGACGTAACTTTGCAATGGCAGGCAATTCATCTTTTACTGTAATGGGCATAGCTGGCTCCGAGCATACTTATCTGACTGCTAATTATGAACGGATAGTTAGAAATTTCAACCTCTAGATGTTTAGATGTCCAAATGAATTTTATTTGTTTGAAAGCAAAGCCCATAAAAGCCTGTTTCGTTGACGTATACGCGACAGAGCCTCTACAATATACGCTGTTAATTTTTCTTATAAATTGAAGGCTCCTTTCATGGTGTTACCAGATAAGTTTATATTCTCGATGAGTCGAGTTTCTAAGGTTGTGCCACCTAAGCGCACTATCTTAAAAGATATTTCTTTACACTTTTTCCCAGGCGCAAAAATTGGTGTGCTAGGTCTAAACGGTGCAGGTAAATCAACGTTACTTCGCATTATGGCTGGTGTTGACCAAGACTTTGAAGGTGAAGCTCGCCCTCAACCAGGCACTAAAATCGGTTACTTACCGCAAGAACCTGTACTAGACGAAAGCAAAACAGTTCGCGAAACAGTAGAAGAAGCAGTAAGCGAAGTTAAAAATGCACTAAACCGCCTTGATGAAGTATACAACGAGTATGCAATGGACGGTGCTGACTTTGATGCACTTGCGAAAGAGCAAGGCGAACTTGAAGCTATCATCCAAGCACACGATGGTCACAATATCGACAACGTGTTAGAGCGTGCAGCTGATGCATTACGCCTTCCACCTTGGGATGCAAAAATTGAACACCTTTCGGGTGGTGAGCGTCGCCGTGTTGCGATCTGTCGTTTACTACTTGAAAAACCAGATATGCTTATTCTTGACGAACCAACCAACCACTTAGACGCTGAGTCAGTTGCTTGGTTAGAGCGCTTCTTACACGACTACGAAGGTACCGTGGTTGCTGTAACCCACGACCGTTACTTCTTAGATAACGTAGCAGGTTGGATTTTAGAGCTTGACCGTGGTGAAGGTATTCCTTGGGAAGGTAACTATTCATCGTGGCTTGAGCAAAAAGATTTACGTTTACAACAAGAACAGAAATCTGAAAAAGCACGTCAAAAATCAATCGCGCAAGAACTTGAATGGGTTCGTTCAAACCCGAAAGGCCGTCAAGCTAAGTCTAAAGCACGTATGGCACAGTTCTCTGAGCTTCAACAAAACGATTACCAAAAGCGTAACGAAACGAATGAACTATTCATTCCACCGGGTCCACGTTTAGGTGACCAAGTTATCGAAGTGAAAGGCCTGAAGAAGAGCTTTGGCGACCGTGTATTAATCGATGACTTAAACTTTGCAATGCCGAAAGGCGCTATCGTAGGTATTATCGGTGCCAATGGTGCGGGTAAATCAACGCTATTTAAAATGCTAAGTGGTGAAGAAAAGCCAGATAGCGGTGAGATCATTGTTGGTGACACTGTTGAGCTTGCAACGGTTGATCAGTTCCGTGGCGACATGGACGAAAGCAACACTGTTTTCCAAGAAATCTCTAACGGCCAAGACGTATTAAAAATTGGTAACTTTGAATTCCCAAGCCGTGCCTATGTTGGCCGCTTTAACTTCAAAGGTAATGACCAACAAAAATTCGTTAAAGACCTATCAGGTGGTGAGCGCAACCGTTTACACCTAGCTAAGTTACTAAAAGCTGGTGGTAACGTATTACTACTGGATGAGCCAACCAATGACCTAGACGTTGAAACACTACGTGCACTTGAGAACGCTATTTTAGAGTTCCCTGGCTGTGTAATGTGTATCTCGCATGACCGTTGGTTCCTTGACCGTATTGCTACACATATTCTTGATTACCGTGATGAAGGCCAAATTAACTTCTTCGATGGTAACTACACAGAATACGAAGAGTGGTTGAAGAAAACCTTAGGCGCCGAAGCAGCACAACCCAAGCGTATTAAATACAAAAAAATTGGCTAATTAGCTGATACTCAAAAAGCCCCTACCTAGGGGCTTTTTTGTTGCATTAAGCTTTACTATCACTCGCTCCATTATGATCTATACTCATTAGGTAACTAAAGTGGGGGATACAGCTATGAATGAACGCAGAGAGTTTTCGCGGGTATTATTTTCTTGCCCTGCGATCCTTCGTATCGAAGATAACGACTATCACTGTCAGTTACTTGATTTATCTTTGCAAGGTGCGCTCATTACTAAAAGTGATTCATTTTTAGTACCTATTCATAGTAAAGCTGACTTAATCTTTACCCTGCCAGAGTCAACTATCGAGATTAAAATGCAAGTGGAGCTGTGCCATGTTGAGCATCAGCATGCAGGCCTTCGCTGCGAACATATCGATATTGATAGTATTACTCACTTAAAACGATTGATTGAGCTCAATCTGGGTGATGAGGCACTATTACATCGCGAGTTAGCTCATTTAATTCACACACCAGAGTAAACATTTGTCGGTAGATTCGTTATGCTGTAGCAAATTCAGCTATTCAATGAGCTATGCAGTTAAATCCCCACTTACCCTTGGTGTATCACCCAAATTACTCGTTTAGTTTCGATCCTAACCATCGCTTTGTGATGAGTAAGTTTGCTTATTTATATGAGCATGTACAAAACCTTGGATTAATAAATGACAACCTAACTCAACCGATGCTTGGCAGCCCTGAGCCCCTTGAATTAGTGCACTGCGAAAACTATATCCACGACCTTTGGCACAACCGCTTAGATGAAAAAGCGATGCGCCGTATTGGCTTACCTTGGTCAAAAGAGCTGATGGCACGTACCTTTACCGCGCCTCTGGGCACCTTACAAACAGCACGTTTAGCCCTTAAACATGGCATTGCTTGTCACTTAGCGGGGGGCACTCATCATGCCCATACTGATTTTGGCTCAGGCTATTGCATGGTAAACGACCTCGCTTTCACCAGCGAAACCCTGATAAAAAGTGGTGAAGTAACCAATATACTTATTTTTGATTTAGATGTTCATCAAGGTGATGGTACCGCAGCAATGCTGGCTCATCAGCCCTATGCTTATACCTGCTCTATTCACTGTGAAAAGAATTTTCCGTTTCGAAAATCAGCCAGCGATTTAGACATAGGTTTAGCACAGAATGTCGCTGATAGTGAATACCTAGGCGTTGTTGACGATACGCTGAGTTATTTATTAAACACCCTAAACCCAGATTTAGTGCTTTATGATGCAGGTGTTGATGTATGGCAGCAAGATGGCTTAGGAAAACTTGATATAAGCTGGCAAGGGATAGCACAACGGGACCATTTAGTTCTCAAACGTTGCCTTGAGCACAATGTACCTGTCGCAACAGTAATTGGTGGTGGTTATGATAAAGACCATCGCCGTTTAGCGGCTCGTCATGGCATTGTGGTAGAGCAAGCTGCTCGATTTTAAAAACGAAAAAGAAAAAAGGCCCGGTGGAGAAAAAACCGGGCCTTTGCTACTGTAACATTGGGATATGTTAGCAACTTTTTTCTAAGTTAAAACAAGTAGCTGTGGAGCTACCGAATGGTAATCTAAAGCCATCGCTATGCTCAAAACCGTGATGTTTACAATTGAAAAAGCAAACACTTGGCGCGCCCAGCCGCTGACGTCAATATTGCGACGATAGCCACGAAGCGCCATTAGCAACCACCAAAAACTCGTTGTACAGGCTACAGCCATAAAGGCTAAACCTGTATAACCACTAATGGTTAATAACATCACAACCAACGCATACACGGCGATATATAAAACAATGTGATGCTTTGCCTTCTCGATCCCCTGCGCTACTGGTAACACAGGAATTCTGGCCGCTTGGTAGTCGTTATAACGAAAGATTGCAATTGCATATGAATGAGGCATTTGCCATAGACTAAACATAACCAATAAAATCACAGCACCAGCATCAAACTGCCCAGTTACGGCACAATAACCCACTACAGGTGGTACTGCGCCAGATAAGCTTCCTACAAAGGTGCCGTACACAGAACGACGTTTCATATATAAGCTGTACACACCGACGTAGATGACGTAACCAAAAGTAGCAAATAAGAGTGCCACTACGTTGGTATACACAGCTAATAACCCGAAACCAATAACACCAAGCACGATGCCATGTGCCATAGCCGCCTTTGCTGACATTTCGCCAGTCACTGTGACGCGTTTGCGAGTGCGCGCCATAGCAACATCAATATCACGATCAATTACGTTATTGATCGCGCATCCTGATGCCACTACTAAAGATAACCCTAGTAAGGTTGCGATCATTAACCATGGGTCAATATCACCGCGAGAGGCTAGCAAGAATCCCCCCGCGACAGAGATCAAATTGCCCATGATAATGCCAGGTTTAGTGACATTTAAATAACGTCGAAACACTTCCTCGACTCCTCTAATTTTCAGCACAAACGCAATATTACGAAAGAAACTAGTTAGTAACAGACTGTGAGAACTGGAGACACAACCTCAGACTAACCAGCTCCTTTCGTAAATCTTTTACCAAATACCAAGTAATTGTTATTAGTACATCATCATGGCGTTCGATTCGTAGATGATCCACACCGATAAACCAACCACCATTACAATGATTAAAGCACTAAAGATAAACGACAATGAACTTGCCTTGCCGTCTTCAGTTTTGAAGTTTAGGTGTAAGAAATATTTCAAATGCACCCAAATTTGCACAATTGCCATGCTCACGATGCACCATGCAGTGGTCGTTTTAGAAAACGAACCACTCATTACAGCCCAAAATGGAATAGCCGTTAAAACCACAGACAGTAGAAAACCAATTAAATAGTCTTTAACGCTGCCATGCGATTGTTCATTATGTGCATGAACTTCTAAGTTATTAATTACATGTGATTCACTGTGACTCATTACATTGCTCCCATTAAATAAACAACGGTAAATACACAGATCCACACCACATCTAAGAAGTGCCAGAATAAGCTTAAACAACTTAGGCGTGTCACTGTTTGTGGGTTTAAACCACGGCGCACAACTTCAATCATCAGGACAGTCATCCAAATAAGACCGGCTGTTACGTGAAGACCGTGTAAGCCCACTAAAGAGAAGAACGATGTTAAAAAGGCACTTTGCTGAGGGCCATTACCATGCGCAATTAGGTGATGGAATTCGTACACTTCCATACCAATAAACACTGCACCAAAGGCAAAGGTAACTAGCAACCAAGTTAATGTAGCCGCCTTTTTCTGCCCGTGAGCAGAAATCATCGCAAAACCAAAAGTGATACTACTGAGTAGTAGAGCTGCAGTTTCAACCGCAACAAAATCAAGTTCAAAAATGTCTTTACCCGACACACCGCCAGCAGTGTTCATGAACAATACTGCGTAGGTTGCAAAGAATGATGCAAACAACAGGCAGTCGGTCATAAGGTATAGCCAGAAACCAAATACGGTGTTACCACCTGTATCGTGGTGCTCATGGTCATGTGCATCGACATGACCGTGTGCGCCGTTTAAGGTGTCGAGTCCTGCAGAAATGGTAGTCATGCATTCACCTCCTTCGTAGCGGCTGTATTGTGAGCCGTTTCTAGTTCAACAATTTCATCTGGTTGCACGTAGTAATCAACATCGCTGGTATAACAACGCTTGATGAACACCACGATAGCCCCCAGTAAACCAAAGGCTGCAAGCCACCAAATGT
The DNA here is from genome assembly GCF_040104395.1 of Pseudoalteromonas sp. BZA4. Classification (NCBI taxonomy): domain Bacteria; kingdom Pseudomonadati; phylum Pseudomonadota; class Gammaproteobacteria; order Alteromonadales; family Pseudoalteromonadaceae; genus Pseudoalteromonas; species Pseudoalteromonas sp. BZA4. The sequence goes on along the minus strand of NZ_JBECOT010000019.1, from coordinate 35,416 downwards.
GCCAGATCATGGCAAAACAGAAGGTTGTTAAAGCTGCGCTCATTAATACACCTGCCGATGTATTTTTTGGCATATGAATTGGGCTATAAGAGGCTTCTTGCTTGTAAGCTAAGCCTTTTTCTTTCATGTCTGTCCACGCATCGATGTCATCAACATGTGGGATTTTCGCAAAGTTGTAGTACTGCGGAGGTGAAGCAGACGCCCACTCAAGAGTATGACCATTCCACGGATCGCCCGTTGTATCATCAAGTTGCTCGCGGTTTTTGAAGCTCACTACAAGTTGCACAACTTGGAACAAGATACCGAACATAATGATCACCGCACCGCCAGCTGCAATGTATAACCAAATGTTCCAATCAGGGTTGTTTGTGTGGTTTAAGCGACGTGTCATACCTAAGAAACCAAGTACGTATAACGGCATAAATGCCACGAAGAAACCAATTAACCAGCACCAGAAAGATCGTCTGCCCCAGCTCTCGTCAAGTTTGAAGCCCATTGCTTTAGGGAACCAAAACGCAAAACCAGCTAAATAACCAAATACCGCACCGCCAATGATGGTGTTATGGAAGTGAGCGATTAAGAATAAGCTGTTATGTAATACGTAGTCAGCACCAGGAATAGCAAGTAACACGCCGGTCATACCACCGATAGTGAACGTCACCATAAAACCTAAAGTCCAAAGGACAGGCACAGTAATACGTAAACGACCACGATACATAGTGAATAACCAGTTAAACAACTTAACCCCGGTCGGTACCGCGATAACCATGGTCATAACACCAAAGAAGGCATTAACGTTAGCGCTTGAGCCCATAGTAAAGAAGTGGTGAAGCCAAACGATGAAACCTAAAATTGAAATTGCACCACTTGCGTAAACCATCGACTTATAACCAAACAGGCGTTTACCAGCAAACGTTGAGATAACTTCTGAGAAAATACCAAACGCAGGTAAGATCAGAATGTAAACTTCAGGGTGACCCCACGCCCAGAATAAGTTGATGTACATCATCGCGTTACCACCTAATTCATTCGTGAAGAAGTGGAAATCGAGATAACGATCAAGCGTTAACATAGCCAGTACAGCAGTTAAAATTGGGAACGATGCTGCAATTAAGATATTTGCCCACGTACATGCCCAAGTAAAAATAGGCATTTTCATTAATGTCATGCCTGGTGCACGCATTTTAAATACAGTCGCTAAGAAGTTTACCGATGTTAATAAGGTACCCAAGCCGGATATCTGCAAGGCCCATATATAATAGTCGACCCCGACACCTGGACTGAATGACAACTCTGACAACGGTGGATATGCCACCCAACCCGTTTTCGCAAACTCACCAAAGAATAATGAGATATTGATTAGGATTGCGCCGCCAGCAGTTAACCAAAAGCTAAGGTTATTTAAGAATGGGAATGCAACATCACGGGCACCAATTTGTAGCGGTAAGATGATGTTCATTAAACCAATCATAAACGGCATCGCCATAAAGATGATCATGATCACCCCGTGTGCCGTAAAGATTTGGTCATAGTGCTCTGGTGGTAAGTAACCACTTGCACCGCCGGTAGCCATTGCTAATTGCAGTCGCATCATAATGGCATCCGCGAAACCACGGAAAAGCATGATAAGCGCAAGAATGATGTACATGACACCTAAACGCTTATGGTCAATTGAGGTGATCCAGTCGTGCCAAATCACGCCCCACTTTTTATATTTTGTTACTAAGCCTGCCACTAACAGACCTAAGACAGCAACAACCGTCATGGTAACCATGATAATTGGTTCATGAAACGGGATTGCGTCTAATGTTAATTTACCTAACAACGACATGATTATTCCTCGTCCTCGCTGTGTTTCTTATGAGCTGAGTGCTCTGGCATAGCGTGTTGCATTGCACCGTGAGAGCCATGCGCTTGCATATATTTCATTACGATTGAATGGAACATATCTTTATCTACGCTGGCATAGTATTTAACTGGGTCGTATTCACTTGGTTTTGCAAGTTCAACATAGCTTTGCTTAGTCAATGCAGAACCAGTATTTTTTACTTTGTTTACCCAAGCATCGAAATCAGCTTCTGTGGCTGTTGCAATGGCATCGAACTTCATACCAGTGAAACCTGCACCACTGTAGTTAGCAGAAAAGCCTTTAAAAGTACCCGGCTCATCAGCGATTAAGTGAAGCTTTGTTTCCATACCGGCCATTGAGTAAATTTGGCTACCAAGCTGTGGAATGAAAAACGAGTTCATGGTGCTTTCTGAGGTGATCTTGTACTGCACTGGCACATTGGCAGGAAAAACAAGCTCATTCACTGTGGCGATGCCTTGCTCTGGATAAATGAATAGCCATTTCCAGTTCAAAGAAACAACCTCAACAGTAAGGTGCTTACCTTTACCCTCAAGTGGTTTATATGGGTCAAGTTGTTGCGTTGACTGCCACGTGATCACACCTAAAATCGCAACGATGATGATAGGAATGGTCCAAACTACAGCTTCAATCTTATTAGAGTGCGCCCACTTTGGAGCGTAAATTTCTTGATCTCGTCCATCACGGTATTTCCATGCAAAATAAATTGTCATGGCAATAACTGGAATCACAACAATCAGCATTAACACCGTAGCTACGATAATTAAATACTTCTCGTCGACACCAATTTGACCTTTTGGATCGAGTACCCCGCCTTTACAGCCAGACAAAGCCAGCACTAAAGACGCTAGAGCAATATTACAAAGGTTTCGAATTGACAAAGGAATATCCTACAACCTAAAAGTTAACACTTGTCGAAATAAGAACACGACGCTTTTCTGCAACAGATGCTACAGATATCCCTCGGCTGAATAACGAGCACGACAAAAAGGCACGCTAAAAAGTGAGGGATTTTATTAGGTTGGCTGACTGAAATTTGGGCGTAAAAATCCCACTAGGTGCTTAGTAAAGACAACTTAGAAAATGACTAAAATGGCTGAACTTAAGCAACAAAGCTTATTTACAGACAACCACTTACACGAGGAGGAGCACGACAGCCATGAGCGCTGTGTACTACTAAAGACTTTATCGTTTCACGCGCAGCGAAGGCCGCTTTACGTAAAATGACACCTGCACGACGCGCAGGGAAGAAATGGAAGACCAACCAGCATAAACCAATAAGTAATTGGCAAGACACCACAGGGTAAGCTAAAAAACTCAACACATTAAGCAACGGTGTTTCGTATAAAGCACCTTCGCTTAATAAGCTTCTTAGCCCTTGAGCATCTTCTAATGTACCGTTGATTAGCATGGCTGAATTAATCAGCAACAAGGCTAAAACTGACATTAGCTCTTTACCAGCAAAAAACGCACGCGCAGCCAATTGCAATCTAGCTAAGCTAGACTGTTTGACACCTTGTGACTGATTAATTGCTCGCAAAACTCACGCCTTTTTATCGCTTTTACTGCATTTTAGGTAAATGACTTACCCTATTTTTTAATGCGGTATCATGATCTTCATCAATAAAGTTTCAGTAATTACTGAAATTTCGATGTAGAGTATAACAAAGTCAACAGACGGTACAAGTAGAATTTAACAGCACACGGTTAAGTCTTATTTAGCCATTTGATAACAAACTGTAAAAAAACAAAATCATTAAAGCTAAGTAATTAAAAGTAATACTGTATTTTATATAGCGAAAAGCAATGAAGAAAAAGAAAATAGCATAAAAATAGCGATTTAAAGCATACTTAGTCAGTAGCAATCGAAGATTTAATACTGAACAAGGATTAGCCAAACCATTAAAAATATAATATTCTAAAGAATACCAAAATAAAGAATAAAAGAGATAATTATGCGTCAATATGCACTTGCCACAGCCCTTTTAGTATTAAGTAACACGACATTTGCAAGTACGATTGAAGACACCGCTGTAGCAGGCTTAGATAAACCTGCGATTTACTACGCCGATATAGAGCCCCACCTAAAAAACGCAGCAAAACACCGAAGCGTTACACTAAAACAATTAGGCACCTCTTTCCAAGGACAGGCACTTAACTCTCTTAAAATCGGCACAGGCCCAATCAAAGTGATGATGTGGAGCCAAATGCATGGCGACGAAAACACAGCTACTGCCGCACTAATGGATTTTTTAAGCTTTATAACTGCCGATGAAAACGCACAATGGCTAGAAAAATGGCAACAGAAAATAACCCTTCTCATTATCCCTATGGTGAACCCGGATGGCGCTGCTGTTCAAACCCGCCATAATGCACAAGGTATTGATTTAAATCGTGATGCAAAAGCTCTTCGCACAAAAGAAGGGCAAATACTCATGGCTGCGGCAGATGCATTCAAACCTGACTTTGGCTTTAACTTACATGATCAGAATACCTATTACGGTGCAGGTAAAATGGGAAAACAAGCCACCATTTCAGTGCTAGCACCCGCCTATAATGAAGCAAGAGAAGTAAATAAAAGTCGTGGTGAGGCTATGCAGTTTATTGCCCACTTAGCCAAAACGGTTGAATCAATGATCCCGGGGCACTTAGGCAAGTACAACGACAGTTACTCTTACCGTAGTTTTGGAGATACTTTTTCGGAAAAGGTATCCGAACTATATTAATTGAATCAGGCGCTTACCCAAACGACCCAAATCGCCAAATAGCACGTAAGGTTAACCGTGTTTTATATAAAAAGGCTATTGATTCAATAACTTCACAGGAATGGAAAAGCGCTAAAATTGCCCAGTACCACGCTATTCCATTTAATACTAAAGACAATTGGGTAGACTTACTAATAGACGATGTAACAGTAAAGAGTGAACTTGGCGATTACCAGATAGATATTGTAATAAACAACAAAGGACAGTCACCCATTATTAAAGAGTTGGGGGATATAAGCAGTATCCGCCAAGGTTACACGAGTTTAGATGCAAGCAGCCTGAACTTTAAGGTAGGTAACAGCTTTGTTTTAAATGAGTCGTTAACGCTTACCGAAAATAAATATAAAGAGCTTTTAATACAAGGGTATAGTTGCTTTTCTGGCGATATTAATATGCTAGAAAACGCCACAAATTGGCCAGTTTACGCATGCAAAAGTGTATTTACATCAATACCTTCACTTCATGCACCTGCCGCCTTTTTCTTACAAGCAAATGGCAAAAATAAGTACGCAGTTTTAGGAGCTGAGCTAATTAATTTAGATTAAACACGATTTAAAAAGACAGGCACTGTTAAAAGTGCCTGTTAAATCTCCAAATACCTTAAATTTGTTACCTAAAATAATCTTTGTGTAGGCAAACTATCCTATTAGCTTAATTTAACAATAAAAACTAAGATAAAAGATTTGGCTTTATGAGAATTAAAAGCATAAGTTAGCTGCAAGTGTTTGCAAAAAATAAAAGTCGAGAGAAAATTAAGATTAACTAGCAAGTAATAACTTACAGCTTGCTAGGTTACTTCGTCGCTTACGAGCAGTTTTACTGCAATAACGTTCAATAGCCCCCATTCGACCTACAGCCCCATGAAATAAGTTTTCAAATTGGGTTGTTACTGTTAACCATTTTTCCGGTTCGAAATTCAGCCTTTCAAGAATAGGAGGTAAATTATGCTCTATATACCCAGGCTTATCCGCGCTGATACTACGACCAGTTTGCTCTACCAGTAACAAGTATGACTTTAACTCAAAAGGTATACCCTTTGATTTATACTTACTCATGCCACCAATGAAACGAGCTAGTACCTTAGGTTGCTTTGACTCCTTCGTGCTCTGGCATCGCTTTTTAAAACTGGTATAGTCCGATTGCTCCGGCGTGCTCGCAGCTTTAGCACGAACAGGGTTTAAGTCAACATAGGCCATACATGCTAAAAGCGCTGATTCATCAAGCAATGCTTGGCTCTTAAAGCGTCCTTCCCAAAAGTGACCCGTACACTCGTCTTCTTTATTTGCACGTCTGGCAATATATTCATTAAGCGTTCGCATGAACCAACTAATGCTCGAAAGGCGTGCCCTATACTCTGCAACTTCCTTATTTAAGAAGGCTTGCTGACCATCACTTAGCGGTTCACCATGAAGGAACTTTTGACCTAAAGGCGTCATTTTACTGAGCTTAAACCAGCGTAAAAGGATAGCCTTGTCGGTTAACCTATTTGCTTTCTTATCATCAACATAAAGCACAACATGAGTATGATTGCTCATCACTGCGTAAGCACACACATCAATACAAAATACCTTTGCAAGAAAAAGTAGGCGCTCTTCAACCCATCCTCTGCGGTGTTCATATGATTTACCAGTGAGTGCGTCTTCTCCACAAAGGTAAGCGCGTCTAACACAACGGGATACGCAGTGATAATACTTAGTGTTCGACAAACAGATTTGCCGCTTCCTTGCTAAAGCCATCGTCCACTCCTTGAACTGATAATTTGAAATGCATTAGCTGTAACTAAAGTGTAGACAAAATCCGTTTTGCCGCAAGATTAAGTTAACAGATAAAAGTGACTGTCCTTGTAAAATTCACTGAAAAACAAATTTAAAATTAAAGATGACTGTCCTTGTAAAATTTAGGTATTAAAAAAGCGCCTTTGGGCGCTTTTTCTGTGGTTAAAGAATTTGATTCTCTTTCCAAGCTTGTTCTTTTGCCATGCGCTTTTTACGCTTGTCACATGGGTCGTCGCAGTCGCAGGCTTTGTCGATACCAACAGCGCCTAGGCCACCACAACTACTGGCCATAGATTTCTTTTGCACAATCATGCCGACAGCCATCGCTGCCACAATTAAAATAAGTAGACCAAATGTAAGAAGAAAAAGTGACATTGCTTTGCCCCTATCGTCAGCAATTAAATCGAGCCTAATTAATTAGGCTGCATGTATTATATACCCAAACCACCTCAAGGTGCGAGTTTCAGTTGGAATTAAAAGCGATTTAGGCAAGGCATTGATTTTAACAATAGTGGTTCTATTGTTAAAATCAATAACGCAGTATAAATCGCTTTTAAACCTACCCTTCGGGCGCTTCACAGGCACTTACTCTCATCGTTGTTACTTCTTAAAAGGGACTGCCATTGTTGCAAAGTAACGCCTTGATATTAAGCACCTATGAAACGCTGAATTCTGCATCTTGGGGTGGATTGGGTATGCACTGCTTCTTACCCTGCTACAAATAAGGTTTAAAAGCGGGGCTAGAATATGTCACTAAGCCATTGTCTGACTTACCAATTAAATACACTGGCAAATCGTGCTCTTCGGCGTATTTCTGCGCCTTTTCCATGCCCATCACAGTGATTGCCGTCGCTAAGCCATCTGCAGTCATCGCTGATGGGTGTAAAACAGTAACTGATACCAAATCATGACGGCTCGGCATACCTGTTACAGGATCAATTAAGTGGCTATAGGTAACACCATCCATTTCGTAAAAAATTCGGTAATCACCTGATGTCGCAATACCATTAGTACCCGGCTCAATTACTTTATGTACTTTACGCACGCCAGGCTCAGCATCAGGCTGCTCAATAGCTATTTTCCAAGTGATGTTGTTTGGCTTAATACCCGACACACGAAGCTCACCGCCAATCTCAACCATATAATTAGTGAAACCATGGCTTTCAATCACTTCTGCGACTTTATCAATACCATAGCCTTTTGCTGTAGCAGAAAACGACAGCTCTAAACCATCAATTGTTTTCATCAGGCCAGCATCTGTAAGTTCAAGCTTATCAACACCAATTTTGGCAACCATTGCAGCCAAAGCTTCATCGCTTGGGCGTTTAGTCGGCTTTTTATCTGGACCAAAGCCCCACAAGTCAATAAGTGGCCCCATGGTCACATCTAACGTTTTTGTTGATTCGCCAAGGCGAATTGATTCAGCTACCACGTTTCTAAAATCAGCGCTTATTGGCATTACCTGCCCTGCTTGTAACTGGTTGAACTGGTTAATTTCTGAATCGGGAATGTAAGTTGACATAGATTGATTTACATCTTTAAGCACTTGCTTAATTTCAGGATGTAAATCAACACCTGCAACCTTTGAAGACTCTGCAAACACCTTAATATGATAAGTGGTGCCCATTGTCTTACCTTCAAAATAAAGCTCTTCAGCCTTATCAGCTTGGCTGCAGCCAGCCATGAGTAAAGTCATAGTTAATAGAAAAAAGGCCATCAAGCCTTGGCGATAAAACACTCTATTCATAGCATTCACCTTGTAGATACCACAGGATTCGGTATAGAAATAAAAAAGCCTCGTAACACTAAGTGCTACGAGGCCTGTATTCTAACCAAAACTTATTGTTTTGTGTATGGTGTTAGCCACCGAAGTCATCTAATAAGATGTTTTCGTCTTCTACACCAAGATCTTTAAGCATGTTGATAACAGCCGCGTTCATCATTGGAGGACCACACATGTAGAACTCACAATCTTCTGGCGCTTCATGATCTTTCAAGTAGTTTTCATAAAGTACGTTATGGATGAAGCCTGTGTAACCTTCCCAGTTATCTTCTGGTTGTGGATCAGACAGTGCTGTGTGCCATACAAAGTTATCGTTTTCAGCTGCTAAGCCGTCGAAATCTTCTACGTAGAACATTTCACGCTTAGAACGCGCACCATACCAGAAGCTCATCTTACGCTTAGATTTTAAACGCTTAAGTTGGTCAAAGATATGTGAACGCATTGGTGCCATACCTGCACCACCACCTACGAATACCATTTCTGCATCAGTGTCTTTCGCGAAGAACTCACCGAATGGGCCAGAGATAGTTACTTTATCACCTTCTTTTAATGACCAAATGTACGAAGACATTTTACCACATGGAAGGCTTAGGTCTCTTGGCGGCGGCGTAGCGATACGCACGTTAAGCATGATGATGCCTTCTTCTTCTGGATAGTTAGCCATTGAGTATGCACGAATTGTTTCGTCGTCTACTTTAGACTCCAGATCGAAGAAACCGAAGTGGTTCCAGTCGCCACGATACTCTTCTGGAATATCGAAATCAGCGTATTTAACGTGGTGAGCTGGTGCTTCAATTTGAATATAACCACCGGCACGGAAAGGTACTGACTCGCCATCAGGAATTTGTAACTTAAGTTCCTTGATGAACGTTGCCTTGTTATCGTTAGAGATAACAGTACAGTCCCACTTCTTAACACCGAAAATTGACTCTTCAAGTTCAATTTCCATGTCGTTTTTAACATTTACCTGACACGCTAAACGGCACCCTTCACGAGCTTCACCTTTAGAGATGTGATCAAGTTCTGTTGGTAAGATATCGCCGCCACCTTCTTTGATGTGTACACGACACTGACCACAAGAGCCACCGCCACCACATGCAGATGAAACGAAGATACCTGAATCAGCTAGCGCGCCTAATAGCTTGCTACCTGCAGATGTTTTAATAGCTTTTTCTGGGTCGCCATTAATTCCGATGATGATATCGCCGCTTGCTACTAATTTAGATTTAGCACCAATGATAACTAAAACTAAAATAACAACGATAGCGATGAAAACACCAACGCCTAAGAAAATCTCATTCATGATTTATCCTCGCTACCTATTAAAGTGAAATACCAGAGAATGACATAAAGCCAAGACCCATAAGACCAACAGTGATGAAAGTGATACCTAAACCACGTAAGCCATCAGGAACGTCTGAGTACTTCATTTTTTCACGGATACCAGCAAGTAAAGTAATTGCTAGTGCCCAGCCCACACCTGAACCGATACCATAAACAACAGACTCGCCGAAGTTATAGTTACGCTCAACCATGAAAGATACCGCACCGAAGATCGCACAGTTAACTGTGATCAGTGGTAAGAAGATACCTAACGCGTTGTAAAGTGCAGGGAAGAACTTATCTAATGCCATTTCAAGAATTTGTACAAGTGCTGCAATAACACCGATGAAAGTCAAGAAACGTAAGAAGCTAAGGTCTGCTTCTGGGTAGCCAAGCCACTCTAATGCACCAGGTGCAAGAACAGCGTGATAAACCAAGTTATTTACAGGTACTGAGATACCTAGTACCACGATAACTGCCACACCTAGGCCGATTGACGTTGTTACTTTCTTTGATACCGCAAGGAAAGTACACATACCTAGGAAGAAGGCTAAAGCTAAGTTTTCAATGAAAACCGCTTTTACAAATAAACTAATATAATGTTCCACTGCTCGCCCCTTACGCTTTTGCTTCTACTTGGTCTTTCTTGAAGGTACGAAGTACCCAGATGAATAAACCAATAATGAAGAATGCACTCGGTGGTAAAATCAATAGACCCATTGGTTGATACCAGCCACCATTTTGAACTAATGGAATAATATCAACACCGAATAGTGAACCTTTACCGAATAACTCACGGATGAAACCAACAGTTAGTAGTACTACTGAGTAGCCTAAACCGTTACCGATACCGTCTAAGAAAGACATTAACGGTGGTGACTTCATTGCGTATGCTTCAGCACGACCCATTACGATACAGTTTGTAATGATTAGACCAACGAATACTGAAAGCTCTTTAGCAGTTGCATAAGAGAATGCTTGCAGTACTTGGTCAACAACGATTACAAGTGATGCGATGATCGTCATTTGTACGATGATACGTACAGATGATGGGATGTGGTTACGAATTGACGAAATAAACAAGCTAGAAAACGCAGTTACTAGTGTCAATGCGATTGACATGATTAGTGCATTTTTTAAGCTTGATGTTACCGCTAGCGCAGAACAAATACCTAGTACTTGTAATGCGATCGGGTTATTTGCGAATACCGGGCCAAATAGGACCGACTTCATTTCTTTAGTATCAGCCATTATTTCAACGCTCCTTCACGTACTTTCGCAAGGAATGGACCAAAGCCATGCTCGCCAGTCCAGAAGTCTACTGTGTGATCAACACCGTTTGAAGTTAATGTTGCACCAGAAAGACCATCGATTTGATGTTCGTTCTTCGCACCGCTCTTCATGATATTGATTGGTAACTCTTTACCTTGCCATTTAGCAGTCCATTGTGGATTTTGGATTTCACCACCTAGACCTGGCGTTTCGTTGTGCTTGAAGAAGTTGATGTTTTTAACTGTTTCACCATCGCTTTCAAGCGCTAAGAAGCCGTACATTACACCCCAAAGGCCATAACCTTGGATTGGTAGAATGATTGCGTCTGTAGAACCATCTTCTTTTTTCGAAATATATACAGGTGAATTTTTTGTCATACGCTGAATACCAGCGATGTCTTTAATTCCTTCTGCTTTCAACGCAAAGCTACGAGCTTGGTCGAATTTTGTTTTCTCGAAGTCAAATGAGTTAGGATCAGCACCTTCAACAAACTCACCTGTGTTCATGTCTACAACACGTGCTTCAATTTTTGAGTTAAAGGTCTCTGACACAGTACCTGATACTTCAATGCCTGCAGCCGCTAAGATATTACGTTGAATATCTTGTGTTTTGTTAGCTTGCTGTAAAGGACGAAGCTGAACTGAAGCAAACGATACGATGATTGCACACACTAAACATAGTGCAACAACAACGGTTAGCGTTTTGCCGATTGATTCGTTATTACTAGACATTACGTGCCAACCTCCGCTTGATATTAGCTTGCACTACAAAGTGATCGAATAATGGTGCAAATAAGTTAGCAAATAAGATTGCTAGCATCATACCTTCTGGGAATGCCGGGTTTACAACACGGATCATTACAACCATAAAGCCGATTAACGCACCGTAAGCGAACTTACCTTTGTCTGTGAATGATGCAGATACTGGGTCTGTTGCCATGAAGAACATACCAAATGCAAAACCACCAAGAACTAAGTGCCAGTGCCAAGGCATAGCAAATACAGCATTGGTTTCTGAACCAATTGTATTTAGTAAGAATGCCGTTGCAACCATACCTAGGAATACACCTAGTACGATACGCCATGAAGCGATACGCACGTAAATTAGGAATAAACCACCAATTAATAGTGCTAGTGTTGACGTCTCACCCATAGAACCTTGAATGAAACCGTAGAACGCATTCCACCATAACTCCATGTTGCTGTAATCAAGTGAACCAACAACAGCTTGGCCAAGCATAGTTGCACCAGAGAATGAATCTACTGCTGTCCATACTGTGTCACCTGAAATTTGCGCTGGGTATGCAAAGAATAAGAACGCACGACCGGCAAGAGCAGGGTTAAGGAAGTTACGACCTGTACCACCAAAGATTTCTTTAGCGATTACAACACCAAACGTAATACCTAGTGCAACTTGCCATAAAGGAATCGTCGCAGGTAGGATTAGTGCGAATAATACAGATGTTACGAAGAAACCTTCATTTACTTCGTGCTTACGCACTGAAGCAAATAGTACTTCCCAGAAACCACCCACAGCAAATGTTACTGCGTATATTGGTAGGAAGAAGCAGGCACCGTAAAACATTTTCGCGCCCCAACCAGAGTCAGCAGTTAATTCACCACCGAATAATTGGAACAGACCAACTTGCCATGTGTTTGCTAGTTCAAAACCTTGCGCTAAAGCACCAGCGGCCTGATGACCGATGTTGAACATACCAAAGAACATTGCAGGGAACGTCGCCATCCACACTAAAATCATCATACGTTTTAGGTCGATGTTATCGCGAACGTGTGTTTTGCCTTTATTTACATAACCTGGCGTGTAGAAAATAGTCGCTGCAGCTTCGTAAAGCGCATACCATTTTTCGTGTTTACCACCCGGTTCAAAATGCGGCTCAATATCTTCTAGAAATTTCTTTAAACCCATCTCTCTAGCCTTCCTTCTCGATCGTAGTCAAGCAATCGCGTAGGATTGAACCGTACTCGTATTTACCTGGACAAACGAAGGTACATAATGCTAAATCTTCTTCATCAAGCTCTAGCGCACCTAACGAAATAGCACCATCAAGATCACGTGCGATTAAATCACGTAATAATAGTGTAGGTAGGATGTCTAAAGGCATAACACGCTCATAGCTACCAATTGGAACCATTGCACGCTTCGAACCACCTGTTGAAGTCGTCATGTTAAATAGACGGCTAGGAGCAAGGTGAGATAAGAAGGTACGTGTTACTGAGAACTTGTTAGCACCTGGTGCGATCCAACCGAATAGCTCTTTTTCGCGACCTTCAAGTAATACAGATACTTGAACATGGTAACGACCTAAGAACGCGTGTGGACCTTGAGAGATAGCGCCTGATAATACAGAACCAGAAATTACACGGTTATCACCGTCTTCTAATTCACCAGCAACTAAATCATCTAAAGATGCACCTAGCTGAGTTTTCACTAAGCGTGGGTTTTTAACACGTGGACCAGCAAGAGAAACAACACGGTCTGTGAAGATTTCACCTGTTAGGAATAAATTACCAAACGCGATTACGTCTTGGTAACCTAAGTGCCAAACCTGCTTGCTTGCAGAAACTGGGTCTAAGTTATGAATGTGTGTACCAACAAGACCTGCCGGATGCTTGCCACCAAACTCATGTACTTCTACTTGAGGGATTGATGAACTAGGCACTTGGCTACCAGCTTGTTTACAAACAAATACTTTGCCGTCAGTTAAACGAGATACCACAGCTAAACCAGCTTCAAATGCTTGAGTGTTTTCAGCAATGATTACTGCAGGATCTGCAGCTAGCGGGTTAGTGTCGATAGCCGTTACAAAGATAGAGCTAGGATTTGCATCCAAAGCAGCTACTCTGCTGAATGGGCGAGCACGTAGTGCTGTCCATTGACCTGACTGAACTAGTACTTCTTTAACTTTTTCACGGTCTAAGCCCGAAAGCTCGTCGGCCTTGAAAGAGTCAAAGGTGATTTGCTCACTGCCATTAACTTCAATAACAACAGATTGCAGCACACGTTTAGCACCACGATTGATTTCTTTAACTACCCCAGAAGCTGGTGCAGTAAATAAGACGCCTGGGTTCTTTTTGTCTTCAAAAAGTACCTGGCCTTTTTTGACTTGGTCATCCACGCGAACATGCATGGTTGGACGCATACCAATATATTCTTCACCTAGCACAGCTACACGTTTGACGGCAGAACCATCGTGAATAACTTGCTGAGGTGCGCCCTCTATCGGTAAATCCAGACCTTTTTTTATGTTGATCATACGCACTTGCATTACATTAACGGAAAGAAACTGAAAAATCGTACCAACCACGTCGCCATTTGATATGCTCAAGTTAAACTCTAAGTATCAAAGAATAGCCTGTTTAACACCCCAAACAAGCAACGCAGTAAACTCCTCACATATATTGCCCGAATTTTAACATCAATCAGGGTGACTATGCGAGAGCAAATATGAAATTTATACGACAGATACGGTTATTTAGACTACAAAAACCTTTTGAATAAAATTCAATATAGACCAAAGTGCTATTGATGATGTTTTATTTTCACCCATAAACAAAAAAGTCGCTTAAAAAAGCGACTTTACAAAATCAAGTTTGTTCAGTGATTAATCGATCAGCTGTGAAATCGCAACATCAGGATTCACATCTTGCTCGTAATCTACACTGTCGATACCAAAACCGAATAAACGTAAAAATTCATTGTGGTAACCCACGTAATCCGTTAATTCGTCAATCGTATCTGTATCTACTGTATCCCAAACATGTTGTACACGAGCTTGAACATCATCTTCTAACTCTTTGTAGTTTTGGAATAAATGACCACCTTCGTCAAAACGTGGGGTTTCACCGTAAAGGTTTTCAGTAAATAGTGAGTAAATTTGCTCAATGGTACCTTCGTAAGTCCCGTCTGCTTTCATTACTTTGAATAAAGCAGAGATATATAAAGGCATAATTGGAATTGCCGAGCTTGCTTGTGTCACAACCGCATTTAATGAAGAAACATACGCTTCACCATTTAAGCCTTTTGTAGACTCTTTGATTGCTTGAGTTGCACGGTCAAGATCTTCTTTCGCTTTACCAATTGTCGCATGACCGTAAATTGGCCACGTTAACTCTTTACCGATATAAGTGTAAGCAGTCGTTTTGAAGTTATCAGCTAGCACATCCGCTTCTTTTAATGCGTCAATCCACATTTCCCAATCTTCACCGCCCATTACTTTAATTGTATTGTCGATGTCTTCTTGGCTTGCTGCTTCAACTGTTACTTCATCAATCACACGCTTTGAAGTGTTTAGGTTCTTCGTTGTGATATCTGAGCCAATAGGCTTAAGTGTTGATGAGTAAGTTTCGCCTGTATTTGGATCAGTACGACGAGGTGACGCTAGGCTGTAGATAACTAAATCAATTTTACCTAAATCAGCTTTGATAGTATCAATTGCTTTTTGCTTGATTTCGTTAGAAAACGCATCGCCATTGATATTTTTAGACCATAAACCTGCTTCTTCAGCGGCTGTTTGGAATGCTGCTGTGTTGTACCAACCTGCAGAACCCGTTTTGCGTTCGCTACCTTCTTTTTCAAAGAAAATACCTAACGTTTTAGCACCGCCACCAAATGCAGCCGTGATACGTGATGCTAGGCCGTAACCTGTAGACGCACCAATCACTAATACATTCTTAGGTGCATTGCTCAGTGGTCCTTGCGCTTTCACATAATTAATTTGTTCTTGTACGTGCTCAGCACACCCTACTGGATGCGCGTTAGTGCAGATAAATCCACGAATTTTCGGCTTAATGACCATTGATCATCCTATATCTATCACAATAAAAATTAGCGCTAGTTTAAAGGCTAATAGTTAAAATACAGGTCTGATCAGTAAAACTTTTCAGACCCACTTAAATCTTTCGAGCTTAAAACCCCAAGTGACAAGCAGTTTAGAGTGACTGTCTTTCTAACTTTGAGTGACTGTCCTGCTAACTTTAGATGACTGTCCTGCTAACTTTAGATGACTGTCCTGCTAACTTTAGGTGACTGTCTTGCTAACTTTGAGTGACTGTCCTGCTAATTTAGTCGAACTTTGAGCCACCTAAGCATTTTGGTGATTCAGGTGCCTGTCCTTGTTGTTCACTGAACTCCTCTGGAGTAAATGTGTGAATCGCTAATGCATGAATGTGGTTTGCTAATTCATCTTTTAATAGCTCATTAATTTGACGGTGACGGGCAAGCAAACGTTTACCTGCAAATTCTTCGCTCACAACCACCACTTTAAAATGCGATTCAGTTCCACGGCTATGCATATGGCTTTCATTGACAACATTCAGGTGTTTACATTCGATACCCGCAGCAAGCTTTTGCTCTATTTGTTGTTGCATTGACATGTGTCATAGACCTTTAATAAGAAAATAATTGGCAGCTACTATATCAAGGGCATGAGTCATTTTGCCAATGATTTTATATGATTGAACGAAAGGTAAGGTTAATTCGAGGGTGTTTAAGTCTTTGCTGCTTTGGCAAACTATGCTGGTAATCGCGCTGGCTAAAACCATTCATGATTAAACAGCTGCCACTTTGCAGCACAATGCTATGTTGTTCATTATTATGTTTGTGCTTTATTTTAAATATCCGTTCGGCCCCTAGTGATACAGAAGCGATTGTCGGTTGCTCCCCAAGTTCTTTCTCATCATCACTATGCCAGCCCATACAATCATGACCATCTCGATACAAATTAACTAAAAGCGCATTGAATGGTATCTGCAAAGCTCTTGATAAGCGTACACGCATGGCATCAAGCACCTCTGGCCATGGCTCAACGATTAACTGTGAACCCGAGTAACCATAACTTACGTTCTGATCAGCAATAAAGCATTGCAAACGTGGGATCACATGGCTTTTTCCGTACACTTTTATAGTTGGTTGTTGCCAATTGAGCTGCTGCTGAAGATAGTAAAATAATTCGAGGCTTTTTTGTGCACTCAATGCATTAGCTTGGTAAGAAAACCCATCTGGCAAATGATTAGGGTTGGCGTTTGGCTGTTGCATGTTAGAATTTACCTATACATTAATACATTCGTAAAATCATGATGACCACCCAAGCACAGCTCGGTGATAACACCTATACCCTAGAACGCTTTCCGTTAGATCAAAAGAATCGCAGTCTTCAAGCGTGGGACTCAGGCGATGAGTACCTTGTCAATTATGTACAAGAGCACTATCCAGATGCAAATTCAATCCTGATACTCAATGACAGTTTTGGCGCTTTAGCCTGTGCCCTTAATACGTTAACAGTTTATTCAGTTAACGACTCGTATATTGGTCATCAAGCTACCCGTTATAATTTACAAGCCAATGAGTTATCAACAGATTCTTTAACGCAACTGGACTCATTAGCCGCGTTACCTAGTCAGGTTGATTTAGTGATATTAAAAGTGCCACGCAATTTAGGCTATCTTCAGCATCAACTTGCCGCAATCAGTGCAGCTTTACCTGCCGAAATTGATGTTATTGCAGCTGGAAAAACGAAAGACATTCATAACTCAACTATAAAGGCTTTTAGTCAGTATATCGGTGAAACATCAACCAGCTTAGCGGTTAAAAAGTCCCGCTTAATTATCAGTAAAACCAGTGGCTTTAACAAAGTTGCTCCCTTCCCTGTTAACTGGCCACTTGAAGGCAGTGAATTTGAAATACAAAACCATGCCAATGTTTTTTCACGAGATTCATTAGATATTGGCGCACGTTTTTTCTTTAACTATTTGCCACAAACTAGCAAAGCTCGCAGCATCATTGATTTAGGCTGTGGTAATGGTGTTATTGGCTTAATGACTTTAAAGCGTTGCCCTAAAGCCCATGTGACCTTCGTTGATGAGTCGTTTATGGCCGTCGAATCAGCTAAATTAAATATCACTCACAATCTACCAGAGCAATTAGACCAGTGTGAGTTTGTCCAAAACGATTGCTTAACCGATTTTCAACCTAACAGTGTTGATCTTGTTTTATGTAACCCACCATTCCACCAAGCACAAGCGGTTACTGATCATATTGCTTGGCAAATGTTCAAACAAGCAAAACAAACATTAAAGCAAGGCGGTGAATTAAGAATTATTGGTAATCGCCATCTAGACTATCATGAAAAATTAAAACGCATGTTCGGCAATTGTAAGTTACTTGGGTCTAATAAAAAGTTTGTCGTACTAAGTGCTACAAAGAATAATTAATGGAGTTAACTTAATGAAAAAATTACTTCCTTTATGTTTGCTAGCCGCACTTACTGCGTGTAGCAACCAGCCAAATCAGTTAATTTTGAATCCTGTTTATCAAGGTGGCAAAATTTCAACTATTAACAGCAATGTTAGCACGAGTGTAATTGATTTACGTGGCGACAACGTGACCTTAAAAATCATTGAGTCAGATAAAATCAAAACGCTTGCCAGCCCAGGTATTGCAGATTCAGTGAAAAGTGCCTTAGACAGTGCGTTAAGCCGCAATGGTGCAAATATTTCAAATCTATCCACAACGCGTTTTGAATTAGATATTCATCAACTACAAGCAGTTGTCACAGAAAAAATGATGACCCATAGCAGCAATGCCACTATTGAGTTTGGTGTCCGTGTGGTCAAACATGCAAGCACTTTCAATAAAATTTACCAAGGTAATGCTAATCTTGAAGGGCCACTTAGCCACGACCGTGCAAAAATAGAAGGTCAGCTGAATAAGTTGACTGAACAAATAATTACCCGCATTGTATCTGACCCAGAATTAATCGCCTATTTAGAAGGTTAACTATGAAGCGTATTTTATTACTTAGTTTTATATTGTTTTTTGCTCACAGTTCATTCGCAGCGACTGAGGGTAAATTTATTCAAAAAGATAACATGTTTCCACGCGTAGAAATTGTCACTACGCTTGGCAGTATTGTGGTCGAAATGGATCGTTCACGCGCACCAATAACCGTAAATAACTTTCTAACTTACGTTGCCGACGGTAGCTATCAAGGTAGTGTGTTTCACCGTGTAGAACGTGATGAAGACAACGAACGTGATTTTGTTATTCAAGGTGGTGGTTACGATAAAGACTATGATGGTCTGTACGAAGGTGACCCTATTTTTAATGAAAGTGGCAACGGTTTAAAAAACGATATGTATAGCATCGCTATGGCATACCAAGACCGTCAACCTCACTCAGGTACTCGCCAGTTTTTCTTCAACATGGATGATAACGATCATCTTAATCCTGGTCGCGACTGGGGCTTTGCCGTATTCGGTATGGTCATGGATGGCTATGACACACTAGACAAAATCATGCGTGTCGAAACCGCTTTCAATGAAAAAATCGGTTACAGCTTTGTGCCCAAAGATCCTGTTGTTATCTTAAACGTAAAAGTGCTAGACGCTAATCAATAATAAATAGGGGCGCACGCCCCTTAAACTGGCAACACTATGACAAAACCCCTTTCTATTTCAGAGTATTTCTCGTACTTCAAAGATAAACGTTTAATCAATATTTTTATTTTTGGCATTAGCAGTGGCTTTCCTTGGGTATTGATTGGTTCTGTTATGTCGGCCTGGCTAAAAGACGAAGGCCTAAGCCGCAGCATGATAGGGTTATTTGGCATCGTGTTTGGTGCGTATAGCATTAACTTTTTATGGTCACCGCTCGTTGACCGTGTGAAGTTACCTGTTTTGTTTAACTGGCTTGGCCAGCGCCGTAGCTGGATTTTACTTTGCCAGTCAGTGATTTTTATTGGCACCTTTTCACTTGCAGGGCTCGATATTAAAGCCAACCTCTGGTTTGCTGCCGCGCTGTGTTTAGTTATTGCTATCGCTTCTGCGACTCAAGATATTGCTATTGATGCGTTTCGTATTGATACTTTAGCCGAAAATGAAAGCCACAAAGCCACCGCAGCAGCTGCAATGGCCACTTCAGGTTGGTGGAGCGGTTACGCCCTATTAGGCGCCCTGCCATTTTATATGGCCGACATCCCTTCAATTGATTGGCCACAAGTTTACTTTTTCTTATCTGTGGTAATGCTGCTATTAATGAGCAGCGTATTGTGGGCAAAAGAACCCGAATCAAACCGTGACGCTGTTCAAGCTGAGCTTGAACAAACCTATCAACAAAAGCTGGCTGGTAGTACGCAGACTCGCTTTGCTAAAGTTATTGCATGGCTTGCTGTAACCGTTTTTGACCCTTTCAGAACCTTCTTTGCCCGTAATGGCGTAAAAACAGCATTGGCATTATTGGCCTTTATTTTCTTATTTAAAATAGGTGAAGCCTTTTTAGGGCGAATGTCTATCGTGTTTTATAAAGAAGTGGGCTTTTCAAATAGTGACATAGCGACCTTCTCAAAAGTGGGTACTGCAGTGCTCACCATTGCTTTTACTTTTTTAGGAAGCTTATTCAATCAACGCTATGGCATTGTAAAAGGCTTGTTTATTAGTGGTATTGCGATGGCAGCCTCAAACCTTGCCTTCGCTTGGATCGCGATTGCAGGCCCCAAACTGAGTTTATATGCGTTTGCTATTATCGTTGATGGTTTTACTCAAGCTTGGTCACTGGTTGCCATGGTGGCGTTTATATCCATGTTATGTGATAGAGCATTTAGTGCAACCCACTATGCACTACTTGCTTCATTGGGTAATTTAGGCAGAACCTTACTGTCGAGCTACAGCGGCGTGGTTATTGATGACTGGTTAGGTGGAAACTGGGCGATGTTCTTTGTGCTAACTGCATTGATGGTGATCCCATCACTGGTATTTTTATTCTTAATTCGCCATAAGCTTTATGCGTTAGAAAACAACTATCATCAAAACAATTAACAAATTTGATACGTATGTGATTAAACAGGGGGGAAATGCAAGGGAGAGGTTTTAATAGTGCTTCCTTGCACCATTTATATTACTTAAAAGCGGCGTTTCGCTTTTGGTAATGAATAATTAAGCGTCTTTAAGTAAGTTAAGACCTTCGTATGGGTCAACTTCTAAAGCATCGCAATAACGCATGAATTCAATTACATCTAAACGACGTTCTTGGTTTTCAATTTTACCAATGAAAGAATGCGGCGTACCTAAAACCTGTGCAAGGCTACGCATTGTGTGACCTTTCTCATGACGTTTAGTTTTAAGCCATTTTGTTAGTTTCGAGTTTTCTTCAGAAGAAACTGTTTTACCCATCATAAAATACATCTCCTACTAGATGATTCAAGTTAATAATTTAAGAGTGCAATTTGCCCGTCTCACTCTTGGACACATTATATACTAATAACTTTCAGATTGAATGATTAATTATACAAATGTCCACCTTTTAGGTATGGACCGTTTTAGTATACAAGTATTAGTGTAGCTAAAATTAAAGCATGTGCTCTATAGTTAACTGGTTAACTGTACCAAAAAATTGATCAATTGGAAGTGTAACAAGATGAAAGTATCGCTTTAAATTCTGCATATTTATGCTTAAAGTGTATGTAAATACTGAAAAAGGCTAGGAAATGTTTCGTATATTATTTTTGTTGCCAATTGTACTGTGTGTAGCGTGGTACCTTTTTTTAAAACAAAATCGTGTACCAATTAAGCAAGGCAAGAAGGGGTTTGTGTATATTTTGATCGCCTCTGCGTTAGTTTTAGGCTTCTTTTTACTGATGATTAAAGTGACCCAACACTAGGGTCACTTATTTTTAATTAATCAGTAACGAATTTACCGATTACCGACGACGATCTCGCAGCATTAACAAGCAAGGCGTAAGTACCAGTGTCAATACAGTAGCAAATGTTAATCCACCCGCAACAGCCGTGGCCAATTGCACCCACCACTGAGTAGATGGAGCACCAAAATCAATATGACGGTTAAATAAGTCAATATTCACTTGTAGTACCATCGGCATTAATCCCAATATGGTGGTCACAGTCGTTAACAGTACAGGACGTAAACGCTGAGCACCAGTTCGTAAAATCGCATCTTTTGCTGCCAGACCTTGGTTACGTAAAACATTATAAGTATCAATCAGTACTATATTGTTATTAACCACAATACCGGCAAGCGAGATAACCCCAATGCCCGACATCACGATACCAAACGGTTGCTGTAATACGATTAAGCCTAAGAACACACCCACAGTTGAAAACAGTACAGCACTTAAAATCAAAAATGCCTGATAAAAACTATTAAATTGTGTCACCAAAATGATCCCCATCACAAACAGGGCAACCACAAAAGCCTGCTCAAGGAAGGCTTCTGATTCATCTTGATCTTCGGTTTCACCACGCACTTTAATTTTCACGCGCGGATCTAACTCTTGCTCCTCTATTTGCGCTTGTAAGCGTGGCAACGCTTTAGCAAGTTGTTCACCCGGTTTCATGTCTGCATTAACGGTAACAACGCGCTGAGAATCAACACGGCGAATTGTATCAACTTTAGGAGCTGCTTGACGCTCAACAAAGTGACTAATTGGCACTTGCCCGTGCATAGTTTTTACACGCAACGTTTCAAGACGTCCTAAATCTCGCTTGTCATGAGGAAAGCGTACGCGAATATCAATCTCGTCATCAACATCATCAGGGCGGTATTCCCCTAGTTTTAAACCATTAGTAATAAGCTGAACATTCGCCCCTAGCATACTGGCATCCGCACCAAAACGAGCAGCATCCGAACGATTCAATTTAAGTTGCCACTCAATGCCCGGTTTTGAAGCACTGTCATCAACATTTCGAAACGCGCCATCATTTTCGATGGCTTGCCTTACTCGTTTAGCTTCACTGTTAAGCACACCAACAAATCGAGAGCTCAGCTCAATACTCAGCGCTTTGCCTCCACCGGGGCCGTTTTCATCTTTTCGAAGTTCAATTTCGACACCGGCATAACTTGCCGTGATTTCGTTAACTTGACTGATTATATCTTCGGCAGGTGGACGCTCATCCCAATCTTTAAGATTCATTCTAAACGTGCCTACCTGATCTTTACCGCCAGTACGAGCATACAAGGTTTTAATACCTTCTACTTTTAAAATGCGTGATTCGATGTCTTTCATGATCACGTCTTTTTCAAATATAGATAAGTCACTGTAAGAACGTACTTTGATATTAACGCCATTTGGCTCTACATCAGGAAAGAACTCAACGCCTAGCTTAGAGACAGCAAATGCAAAGAATACCAAAATAGAAAACACGATTGCAGCAGCTAGGCTCCACCAAGGGCGCTCTGTTGCATAATCAAGCACGCGAATATAACGCCCAAGCACCCCTTTGATTTGCGTTAAATCGCCGGACTCTGCTAACTCTAAATCCTGTTTTTGCTGTTCAGAGAGCGGCCGTGACTTTCCTATTAATCCACCAATCGTTGGCACAAACACCAATGCCATAAGTAATGACGCAGACAAGGTGGCAATAAGCGTAATCGGCAAGTATTTCATAAACTCGCCCATCATTCCCGGCCAAAATATTAGCGGTGCAAAGGCTGCTAATGTCGTTGCCGTAGAAGCGATGATTGGCCACGCCATTCGCTCAGCAGCTAGTTTATAAGCTGTCTTGCGCGGTTTGTTGCCTTCACTCATTGCTCTGTCAGCAAACTCACTAACAACGATTGCGCCATCCACCAGCATACCGACAGCCATGATGAGTGCAAAAAGCACCACGATATTCACCGTTAAGCCAAACACAGAGATCACTAAAATCCCGGTTAAGAACGAGCCAGGAATGGCAATCCCCACTAAAAACGCAGTGCGCGCACCAAGTATCGCCACAATAACGATAACCACCAACAATACAGCAGACAGCACATTATTTTGCAGATCAGAAAGCATCATTTTCACGTCTTTTGACATGTCGCCGGTGTAATCAACTCGTATATGATCAGGCCAAATTTTCTTGGCCTCATTCACCACTTTTTTAACTTGATCGACCGTATCAATAATATTTTCGCCAGCACGTTTTTTCACTTCCAGCGAAACCGCATGGCGGCCATTAATACGTGCGATTGAGGTTGGGTCTTTATATGCTCGGCGAATTTTTGCTACGTCCATAAAACGCACCACCCTATCGCCAACAACTTTCACAGGTTGTTCCATCACATCTTGAATTGTCTCAAATACCGACGGGATTTTTACAGCAAAGCGCCCTTTACCAGTATCAAGGGTACCAGCAGCTACTAAGCGGTTGTTATTTGATAGCAGTTGAATAATGTCATTCGGTTCAAGGCCATAAGCAATCATCGCCAATGGATCGACCTCAATTTCGACCATATCTTCACGGTCACCACCTACATCAACTTCTAATACGCTAGAAATGCTTTCTAGTTCATCTTTAAGATTACGTGCAAGGGTTAGTAAACCTCGCTCTGGCGCATCGCCTGACAAGGTTAATGTAATTGTTGGCTGCTCATCTTCCATCAAGATTTCATGAACTTCTGGTTCTTCTGATTCAGAAGGCAGTTTTGCCTTAGCTAAACTAACTTTATCTCGTACATCAGCTAAGGCTTCTTTGGGGTCCATACCCGCGATAAACTCAAGGGTCACAGAGGCATGCCCTTCACTTGCCACCGCTGACATTTCTTTTACCCCTTCAATTGAGCGAAGCTCAATCTCCATCGGCCTAACTAATAGCCGCTCAGCATCTTCAGGGGAAATACCGTCATGAATAATCGACACATAAATAAAAGGAATAGTGACATCAGGATTCGCTTCTTTAGGGATGGTTTGATATGTCACCCACCCCGAGATCAGCAATAAGATGAAAATAGATAAAACTGTACGCGTGTGAGTCAACGACGCTTCAATTAAGTTTTTCATACTTAGTTGCTCGTTGCTTCAGTAAACACAGGCTCAACTTTATCACCAGCACGTACAAAGCCTTGACCAAGGGTAATAACATTCGCTTGCTCACCTAAGCCCCAAAGCCAAACGCCTTGCTCGGTGCTTTTAGCTAGATTTACCGACTTAAACTCTACAATATTGTCGTCATTCACGACTTTTACGCCGATATTACCTTGTTCATCTAGGGCCATAAAAGCCGGGCTTAATAACATGGCAGGCTCAGTTGGTAACTCAATATTAAGCTGAGTCGAAAAACCTGCTTTATATTTCATACCTGGGTTTTCAAACGCCGCTTCGATGCGAAATGTATTGGTGCTGTCATCCGCAACAGATGCAATGTAACGAATTCGACCCGGATAGGTTTTGTCATTTAAAACATGAGCAAAAGTAGCTTGCCCAACTTCTAAGCCTTGCACTTCTTTTTGAGTCGCATCGGCTCTGACGATTAACGGGTCTAAATCAGCGAGCTGTAAAATAGGGTCGCCTATGCCAACATAATCACCAATTTCGACTAAACGTTTGTTGATAACGCCATCAAAAGCAGCACGTACTTCAGTGCGCTCTAGCTTTAATTCAAGGCTTGCCAAAGTTGCTTTTGCTTGTTGCAACATAGCTTGTGCTTGCATGGTCAATACTTTGTTTTGTAAACCTTGCTGATTAAGTTTAAGCGCGCCTTCGTATTCAGTTTGATACTGGGCAACTAAGGCTTCTGCTGATGTGATCTGGGCAGCCAAATCAGATTTATCGAGGCGTAAAATAACCTGTTCTTGTTTTACAAACTGACCTTCTTCAACCAAAATTTCGAGTACTTGCCCTGCTTGTCTGGCGCTGATATTTGCGATTTTGTCAGGCTCTGATTTTCCATAAAAAGTTAGGTTTTTATTTATATTCTTTGCGACCAACGGCATCACTTGCACTTTAGGCAAGCGCTCTTGAACTTGATCATCACTTTGCAGTGCTTTTTGATCTGCTTTGCTATGCCCAGATAGCATCCACAGTACAATCACCAAAACAATGGCGATAGCTAAAACATAGGGTTTCTTTTCTATTGTTGTAGTTATATTTGGCAACGCAAAATTCCTTCTAATAATGCGTAAAATTTAGCAGGGGCGGGATATTATGATAAGTTTAAGCAATAAAAAAGCCACATCAAGTGGCTTTCATAAATAATTCATTAAACGCTGAAGCTGGCTCCGCAACCACAGGTTGTTGTTGCATTCGGGTTATTAACAAAAAAGCGTGCGCCTTCAAGCCCTTCGGTGTAATCCACGGTACCATCAACTAAATATTGAATACTCATAGGGTCAATTACTAGCGTTACACCATTTTTAACAATTTCTAAATCGCCAGGGTTAGCTTTTTCATCAAAAGTAAAACCATATTGGAAACCTGAGCAACCACCACCTGTTACATAAACACGTAGTTTAAGATCTGGATTCTCTTCTTCTTCGATTAACTGTTTAACACGAACAGCAGCTGCATCGCTGAACTTGATTGGCAACTCATCTGACATACCAAAACCCTCATAACCTATATTGGCCGCAATTATCTAATACCCGAGTGTTTTAATCAAGTATCACCAGAAGAGCATCTCAATTATGGTGAGGGTAACTGGCTAAGCCATTCGACTTGGACTAAAGTTAATTTGTACTACATTTGAGCTGGCATGAGTTTGCACTGAGGGAAGATAATTGTGATAGAGCATTTCAAGCTGCATTTTATAACTGATAATTTAAGCAGTGCGCAGGTCATTCCAGCTGAATACGATTTACTCCTTGCTTTTGCTTCAATCCTCACAGCCGTATTTGCTTCGTATATCTCATTTTTATTATCAGCTCGTATCAAACACTCTTATCTAAAGAATGAAAGTCAGATATGGACCATCATGGCATCGTGTTTTTTAGGTATAGGTATTTGGGGTATGCATTTTGTAGGTATGCTTGCCTATACCTTACCCATCCCTATTGAATACAACATTAGCATTACTTTGATATCAATATTGCCAAGTGTGTTTGCCAGTTACATCGTACTCTCACCAGCACTACAAACCAACAAAGGGCTACTTTTTAGAAGTGTGTTAATGGGTGCTGGCATTGGCTCGATGCATTTTGTTGGCATGATGGCGATGGTGATGCCCGCAAAAATGGCTTATGAGCCTTGGTTGTTCTCTTTATCTATTATCGTCGCTATTGTGCTGTCAGGTATCGCATTAAAAATTAATGATTTTCGACTTGCCAAAGGGGTTCATCAAACACGGATGAACTTGGTTGTGGCCTTGATAATGGGCAGTGCAATTTCGGGAATGCATTACATTGGCATGATTTCGATGTCGGTTTTTGAATCTGAGTACACCACCTATGTTACAACCCACGACTACTCGACGTTAGCACAACTTATTATTTTTATTCTGGTGGCATTAAGTCTGATTGTACTAGGTGCTGTTGAGCTCAGAGCAAGGAGCTTATTATCAGCAAAACTGAAAGCTGTACTTAATACCGTACAAGATGTGGTTATTAGCTTTAATAATGAAGGAAAAATTGAATTTGCAAACCCGGCTGTTATCCATGTTTTTGGCTATCAGCCTCATGATTTAATAGGCAAACATATTCGCACCCTGATCCCTGAAAGATCGTTAGAACTTGATGAAATCCTCCGGGATTCACAACTCAGCAAAAGAACGGCGGGTAAAAGTAGCAGTCGGCTCTTAAAAGGACAACGAGCCAATAAAAAACGATTTCCTATTACATTAACAATCAGCTCAATTGGTAAAAAAGAGTCAGGTCCTTATGTGGCGACAATAAAAGATCTCTCTGATATTCGAAATCAAGAAGCCTTTACACAAACTATTTTCGATAATTTACCCATCATGTTGTTTGTAAAAGAAGCTGAGCATCTAACATTTAGCCATGTAAATAAAGCGGGTGAGCAACTACTAGGTAAAAATAAAGACCAACTAATCGGTTTAAATGACTTTGATATTTTCAGTAATGAACAAGCAGTCAGTTTCGTGCAAACCGATCGCGATGTATTGAAAAGTGATGACACTCTCACTATAGAGGAAAAGCCGGTTACTATTGATGACAATACTCATTACTTAAGAACACGGAAACTCACAATTAAAGATAGTAATGGTAAAGCGCAATATTTATTGGACGTTTCTGAAGATGTTACTGAATTAAAACAAGCAAAAACCGAGCTTGAAAGCTTACACCAACGCATGTCTATGGCTGCAGATGCGGCTCATATTGGTATATGGGAGTGGAATTTTGACACTAATGAACTGATTTGGGATGACTGGATGCATACCTTATTTGAAATTCCAAAATCAGAATTTAAAGGGGACTATTCAGCATGGGCAAATAGCTTGCATCCAGATGAATATGAAGACGTAACTAACAAGCTAAAACTCGCAATTTTAAATGGCGAAGAGTTTCACGCAGAGTTTCAGATTGTTCTGCCCTCTGGCAAAACGCGCTATATCAATGCAGATGGAAGAATATACGGCAACCGCATGATTGGTGTTAATTTCGATATCACGAAACGCGTCATGGCAGAGAAGAAAATTAGGCAATTAGCACAAACAGACCACCTTACTGGTTTAGCAAATCGTAGCGCGCTTGAGCGATTCATCAAGCAAGAATTTGCCCGTGTTGAGCGCACAGGCTCTAAGGTAGGTTGCCTGTATTTTGATCTTGATAAGTTTAAGCCGATTAACGACACCCATGGCCATGCGATGGGTGATAAAGTATTGATAGAAGTTGCTAAACGCTTACAAGACACCGCTCAAAAAACCGATTGCGTTGCTCGCATTGGTGGTGATGAGTTTGTAGTTATTGTTACCGACATAGAAAATCAAGTACAAATAAACCGTGCACTATCACGATTGATCTGTGCGATTAAAGCGCCGATAAAATCAGATTCCGGTGACTTGCACGTAGAAGCGAGTGTTGGCTTTGCCTTATATCCAGATGATGCGCAATCATTTGATGAATTACTTAGCATGGCCGATAAGCGTATGTATGACCAAAAACATCACTGCTTTAGTTGTAATATTATGAACTGCAAATAAGCAAATTAATAATGCTAAAAAGTCTAATTTAGACGTATACTTATTAAACAATTAATAATGATTCTTTTTCCATGCTCACTCGCTTTTATTATTTTATGGTTCTTGTTTTCAGCTCATTGGCAGCTGCTAATACTACGTACCAAGAAACATGGAAAATCACCTCTTTAGAAGCCCCGCCGTATGCAAGTAGTACAATGGCAAATGGCGGTGATGCTATTGCACTATTAAGAGACACGCTTGCCAAAAAATCGATAAACCTCGAAGTTGAGTATTTACCTTGGCAAGATGCAATAAAAAAAGCCCGGTTAAGCGGCTACCTGGGTTATTACCCTGCTTGGCCATCTGAAATGATGCCCGGCTTTGTTGCTTCACCCACTATTTTAAATTCTCAATTAGCTGTCATTACCACGCAGTCTAATCCACAAGATTTTGAAAATCTTGAACAGCTTTTTAATGAGCACAAAGTCGG
Source organism: Pseudoalteromonas sp. BZA4 (assembly GCF_040104395.1). NCBI lineage: Bacteria > Pseudomonadati > Pseudomonadota > Gammaproteobacteria > Alteromonadales > Pseudoalteromonadaceae > Pseudoalteromonas > Pseudoalteromonas sp. BZA4. The sequence goes on along the minus strand of NZ_JBECOT010000019.1, from coordinate 6,280 downwards.
CGTTGTTGAGCCTTATATTTATCCGGGTGTGGTCGAACAAGTAATTCAATCCTATGCAGGCAACATAGTGCAAACAGCAAACGATGAAGAGCTATTCCACTTAATGCAAACTGGGCAGATTAATTTTGCGATTACTGCACCAAAGGTGCTTAACTATTTTGCTGAGCAGCAAAACTTTCCTGAGCCGAAAATAGTGACTCAGTTTACCGACTCCCCATTAGTGATTGGCATACGAAATGATGCTGAAAACAAGGCTAAAATAGCCTTACTCAATGATTTATTTGCCAGTACAAAGTCATCTGAGACAAATTACTCTCGGCCAAAAAAGGTGTTATTAACCTATATAGATATTCCCCGTATAGCGCCATTTAAAGCGTTTATGAGTGATGTCTATAATGATTTAAATATCAAGGCTCAAATGCAACCCACACCATCTCGAAGAGGTGTGTTATTACTTAATGCAGGCATTGTCGATGGCGATATCGTGCGTTCAAAAAGCAACCTAAAAAAATTCGAGAATATCATTGTCGTAGAACCAAACCTTGGCATTATTAACTTAGTGCTCCTATGTCAAAAGTCGCTGCCATGCGATAGAGATAATTTATACAACCCTAACAACCGAATTATAAGTTCGATTGGTGATATCGAAATTCTTAATGAGTTTGATATTAAAGCCGAGATCATTCATAACGAAGATTTAAGTCACACGCTTACCATGCTAAAAAAAGGGCGTGTCGATTACGCCATCTACCCTGCGCTCAATAACGATATAACTACCTTTAAAAAAGACTTTTCACTGGTGGTACTAAGGCAAATGGCTATCAACACGGTTATTCATAAAAAACATGCCCCACTGGTAGATGAAATATCTAAAGCTATTTCAGCTCGCTTGCCTGAATTAACGCAGCAAATTAATAGTGGCAGCAAAGATTAGCTAGATTTACCCAAAATGCAGATAAAATTATAAAATCCCAACGACTTAGTTAATTTGATTTGCTAAACTGCAGCTCAAAAGTGCTGTGAGGAAATATGCATGTGGCTTGAGAGACTAAGACGTCGCCTAGCAAAGCCTAAAACATCTGTGCAATTGTGCTTACTTGGTGTAAGTGCAGGGTTAATTGCGGCAGTGTTGATCATACTTTTTCGCCTCACAATCATATTTTTTCAAAGCTTATTTTTAGATAAGCCCGATGACTTCACCACTTTACCAACCTATGAGCGGATGATACTGCCAGTTGGTGCAGCCTTATTAATTGCCTTATTCGCCGCCCTAACAGGCTTTAAGCATTATCGTCTTGGCATTCCATTTGTAATTCACCGTATTAAAAAACACTATGGTCATATGCCGCTTTATAACACGGTGAACCAATTTGTTGGTGGCGCATTAGCCCTTATTAGTGGCTTTTCGGTCGGTCGAGAAGGCCCCTCAGTACATATGGGTGCAACGGGTGCCAGTTTACTGGCCGATAAACTACACCTTCCACACAATGCAATGCGTACCCTCACCGGTTGTGGTGTTGCAGCTGGTATTGCTGCTTCATTTAACACCCCACTTGCTGCCGTTATTTTTGTAATGGAGGTGGTGCTCAGGGAGTATAAGGTGCATATTTTCGTGCCCATTATGCTCGCTGCAGTTACCGGTGCATTAGCCACTCAATTTGTCTTTGGTGACGCTTCAGAGCTTGCACTTATCACCATGAACCCATTAAGTGGTTGGCATTACCCATTTTTAATCATTTTTGGTATGGCACTTGGTGCTGTTGCGTATGCATTTAACCAAAACTTGATGCTTATAATCCGCACCTTTAAACCGCTAAGTATGTTCCCTCGTCTATTACTGGCAGGTTTAATCGCGGGCTTAATTGCTTATATGGTTCCCCATGCGATGGGCTCGGGTATGAGCGCTATCACTATTGCCATTGAATCACCAGATGATGTGCAGTTTTTAACAACCATTTTGATTGCCAAATTACTCGCCACCTTATTTGCTATTGGCTTGGGTATCCCTGGCGGGATTATTGGCCCAGTCATTGGGCTTGGGGTATTAATGGGCACCTTAATGGCCTTTTTCGCGCAGTTTATTAGTCCGGGCGTTGATATCACAGGGACTTATAGCATGCTTGGCATGGCGGGATTATTGGCTGCCACATTGCACGCACCACTGGCTGCTCTCACTACAGTTATGGAATTGACCTCAAGCCCCGAGATTATTGTGCCAGCCATGCTGGTGATCTCAACGGCTTATGTTACAGCACTACAGTTTTTTGGTAACCGCTCTATTTTCATGCAACAACTCGATTTCCAAGGGCTTGAGTATCAAATATCGCCAGCTACCGAAGCATTACAAAAAGTGGGGGTGATGGATGAAATGGATGAGCAGTTCAAACTACTCTACAGTGACGACAAACAACAAATCAAAGAATCGCTCGATGCCCTTGATAGTCAAACACCGCTTATTGTCCATGATGAAGAAAATGGCTATCGCCTTGCAGAATATGATTTAAGTTTGATGTCTGACCAAAACAGTAACATCAAATATGTCAGCCTTGCCGGTCTTAGCAGCCAGGCGACTTTAGCCGATGCTTTTGATTTGCTTAAAGATAAACGCAGCGGTGCGGTGTATATTTACAACCTGCTTGATAACCAACAAATTATGGGTCTTTTGCGTTGGGACCAAATCAGACATATCCTTACCATACGCAACAGTTTGTTATAACAATTAAAATGGATGCTTAAATGACTGCGCTATTAGTTTATAAAACCTTCCACGTATTTTTTATGATTGCTTGGTTTGCCGGTATTTTTTACCTGCCACGTCTTTTTGTTTACCACGCAATGAGTGAAGAAAAAGCCTGTAACTCAATGCTGAAAGTAATGGAACGCCGCTTACTGTTTTTTGTGACACCGTTTGCTGTTTTAACATTGGTGTTTGGCGTACTGACCATTTTTGAATATGGTCGAGACTGGTTTAGATACAGCATGTGGCTGCACTACAAACTGGTGTTAGTGATTATTCTCTATATCTACCACGGCTATTGCTTTAAATTACTGGCTGACTTTAAGCATGATCGCAATGCACGTAGCGATCGCTTTTACCGTATTTTTAATGAAGTTCCGGTACTCATCCTTTTAGCTATAGTGGCACTGGCAATTATTAAACCTAACTTATAATTTGCTGCTGTGAACGCTAAAAATTTGCTATAGTACTGCGCAAATTTATGCGGCCTCCCATACCGAGTGCCAGCGCCCTATAAATGTGATTAGGAACAAACCCCATGCTAAGTTTCCAAGGTGAAAATATCCTGTCGGTCAATCAGCTTGATCGAGATTGTATTGAACGTATTTTTGCAGTTGCTAAGAAAATGGAGCCTTATGCTAAAAAGCAAAAGCGCACCAATGTTTTAGAGGGCGCAATTTTAGCGAACTTGTTCTTTGAACCAAGCACGCGTACTCGTGTAAGTTTTGGTACTGCATTTAACTTACTAGGTGGCTTAGTTCGTGAAACAACGGGTATGCAAAGCTCGGCACTTGCAAAAGGTGAATCTTTGTATGATACCGCTCGCGTGATCTCAGCGTATGCAGATGCAGTCGCAATGCGCCACCCTGACGCAGGCTCTGTTGCTGAATTTGCCACCGGGTGTGATGTTCCAGTAATCAATGGCGGTGATGGCTCAAATGAACACCCAACACAAGCCCTACTTGACTTACTAACGATTGAACGTGAGCTAGGTCGTTTCAACCAAAGTATCGACGGTATGCATATTGCCCTAGTAGGTGATTTAAAATACGGCCGTACTGTGCACTCTTTATCTAAATTACTTTGCCATTATAAAGACGTTAAATTCTCTATGGTGGCACCTGATGGCTTACAAATGCCAGACTACATTTTAGATGCTGTTGATAACGCAGGTCATAAAATTCAAGTAGTAGATAAAATGGAAGGCAACTTGGCCGCCGATATTGTTTATCAAACCCGTATCCAAGAAGAGCGCTTCCCTTCACAAGAAGAAGCTAACAAATACCGTGGTGGTTTCCGTATCAGTCAGGCAATTTACAACGCACACTGTAAACCTAACTCAGTACTGATGCACCCACTGCCTCGTGATAGCCGTTTAGAAGCAAACGAGCTAGATAACGATTTAAATAGCAACGACAACCTAGCAATTTTCCGCCAAGTACAAAATGGCGTGTTAATTCGCATGGCGTTGTTTGCTCTAACCTTAGATGTTGCCGACAAAGTTGAGCAATATGAAGTCGACGTGCCTTGGTTTAGCCGTAAACGTAATAGCTAAGCTACTTCGTTTGGGCTCTTTGAGCCCTTGCAAACCAACTCATTTAACGTGACAACCCAATAGGACTATTCATGACAATTAGCCAAGATCTTTTTAATCGCGCGCAAGAATCAATCCCAGGCGGTGTTAACTCACCAGTTCGTGCCTTCAATGGCGTTGGCGGTACTCCTTTATTCATCACTAAAGCTGAAGGCCCTTTTACCTTTGATGCTGATGGTAACCGTTATATCGATTACGTTGGTTCATGGGGACCAATGATCATGGGTCACAACCACCCAGCTATTAAGCAAGCGGTATTAGAAGCCGTAGAAAATGGCTTAAGTTATGGTGCACCAACAGAAACTGAAATCTTAATGGCCGAAAAAGTAAAAGAGCTAGTACCATCAATCGAAAAAGTACGTATGGTAAGCTCAGGTACTGAAGCAACAATGAGTGCAATTCGCTTAGCACGTGGTTTCACTGGCCGTGACAAAATCTTAAAGTTTGAAGGCTGTTACCACGGTCATGCTGACTCACTACTAGTAAAAGCAGGCTCAGGCGCACTGACTATGGGTGTACCAAACTCACCGGGTATTCCTGAAGACTTTGCTAAGCACACATTAACTGTGTCGTTTAACAACCTTGATGAAGTAAAAGCAATTTTCGCAAAATACGCTGACGAAATCGCTTGTATCATCGTTGAGCCAGTTGCTGGCAACATGAACTGTATTCCACCTGTACCAGGCTTCTTAGAAGGTTTACGTGAGGTGTGTGATGAATACAAATCTGTACTTATTTTTGATGAAGTAATGACAGGTTTCCGTGTTGCTTTAGGCGGCGCACAAGCTTACTACAACATCAAGCCAGACCTAACTTGTTTAGGTAAAGTGATCGGTGGCGGTATGCCAGTAGGTGCTTTTGGTGGTAAGAAAGAAATCATGGATTACATCGCACCTGTTGGCCCAGTTTATCAAGCAGGTACATTATCAGGTAACCCAATTGCCATGGCAGCCGGCTTAAAATCTTTAGAGCTATTAAGTGCTGAAGGCCTGCACGATGAGCTTGAAGCAAAGAGCAAAGCAATTTGTGAAGGCTTTGAAGCAGCAGCGAAAAAAGCAGGCATTGCACTTACAACAAACTACGCAGGTGGTATGTACGGTTTCTTCTTTACTGATAAAGAAAAAGTAACTAGCTACCAACAAGCGACTGAGTGTGATTTAGAGCGCTTCAAAAAGTTCTTCCACTTAATGCTAGAAGAAGGTGTTTACCTAGCTCCTTCGGCGTTTGAAGCAGGCTTTGTGTGCGCTGAACACTCTGAGAAAGAGATCAACGACACCATTGCAGCAGCAGAGCGCGCATTGGCGAAGCTTTAATCTAAAAAATAAAATAGGTCACTTTAATCGGTGGCCTATACTTCGACGCTCCAAAATATAATATAAATACATCCCCATCAAAAAATAAAAACAATAAAATATTACAATTCAAGCATCATTTATACAAAGCAAGTATTTCATTAGTGCATTTTTATTTTTACTGTAACTAAAACACACATAAAACCATCCCAACCCACTGTTTTAAAATAATTAAAATTAACATTAAAAAAACCTTAATTTAATTACATTTAATTACAATTGTTTTATTTTTGTTTATTAAAATGATTTAAACTTAAATTTAGATCGTTCCAAGGCGTTTTTATGTTATTTTATCGTATTTATAATATAAACAATTGACTAGTATGCCCCTAATGTGTTACCAATTTGTTTCACCCTTTATTTAAAGGTAAAAACCTTAGAAAAATAAATGCAAGGTGTGAAGGTTATTAACAAATAACAACAAATCTAAAATTTCACAGGGAAAGCTCAATGAAAAACAACTTTTCAAAGGCGTTGTTTCCTAAAAGTTTGAACTATCTTGCCAGCCTGTGATCAGATCATCTATATCCTACTAGCCCGTGCAACAACAATGAGCAAAATCACAAACTGGTCTCACTATAATCAAGCCCTCGTTAA
>NZ_JBECOT010000018.1:0-71396 GCF_040104395.1 Pseudoalteromonas sp. BZA4 | reverse complement strand
TTAACGAGGGCTTGATTATAGTGAGACCAGTTTGTGATTTTGCTCATTGTTGTTGCACGGGCTAGTAGGATATAGATGATCTGATCACAGGCTGGCAAGATAGTTCAAACTTTTAGGAAACAACGCCAATCACTTACGAATTTATCAGCTTTAAATGCCTTATGGTAGTACCCAATGTGATCCAATTTGTGTCGAAATATTTTAAACACAAATTTTAGTTGCTTGTATCATGGCCAATATGCCCGTTCTTTCGCTCTTGACCTCAACTAGCCCATACTTTAAGCAAATCCACTCGATCAGTTTTCAACTTATTTTTGCTCACCATGTATTAATACTACTAAGCAAAAATATCCACCGCAAACTAACTCAGAGCAAAGATTTATTTGGTACAATCAGCCTTTGATATGGCTAACAGATAGGTTTTCCTTAATGCATCCGCGAAATCGCCACTTAAATGGCTACGACTTTACTTTGCTATGCAAAGATACTCCTGCCCTAACACCTTATATAACGCAAACGCCAGCGGGCACTGATACCATTGATTTCACCAATGCATTAGCGGTTAAAACCCTCAACCAAGCGTTATTAAAAAGCCATTATAAAATAGATTTTTGGGATTTGCCCGACAACTACCTTTGCCCACCGGTTCCTGGCAGAGTGGATTACATTCATCACTTGGCCGATTTATTAGCAAGCGATAACCAAGGTCATATTCCGACGGGTAAGCAAGTAAAAGTGCTTGATGTAGGCACGGGTGCAAATGTGATTTACCCGCTTACTGGTAATCACGAATATGGCTGGCACTTCACAGGTTCAGATATTGATGCCTTGTCTGTTAAAATTGCCAAACAAATCGTGCAATTCAACCGCCTGAAAATTAATGTTAAGCATCAAAATAACGCCGATAAAATGTTTACGGGCGTGATATCGAATAAAGATGTTTTTCATCTTACTTTATGCAACCCGCCGTTTCATGCCAGTGAGCAACAGGCCAAAGCAGGCACTGAGCGTAAATGGAAAAACCTTAACAAAGCGCCACAAAAAGCACTTAATTTTGGTGGCCGCCAAAACGAGCTTTGGTGTGAGGGCGGTGAGCGCGAATTTATCAGTAAAATGTGCATTGAGAGCCAAGAGTTTGCAGAGCAATGTATTTGGTTTACATCACTTGTTTCTAAGTCTGACACTTTACCGCATGTAAAAAAGCTACTTAGCACACTTGATGTGAAAGAAGTAAAAGTTATAAAAATGGCACAAGGCCAAAAAATAAGTCGCTTTATTGCTTGGAGCTATTTTGACCAAGCCGACCGCGAAGCCATTCTTAACGAACTAGTATAAGGATAATAAGATGATCGACTTTCGTTCAGACACAGTTACAAAACCAACAGCAGCCATGCGCGCGGTCATGAATGACGCCCCAGTAGGTGACGACGTTTATGGCGACGATCCAAGCGTTAATCAGCTTGAACAATTTGCAGTTGAGCGTCATGGCTTCGAAAGCGCCCTTTATTGTAGCTCAGGCACGCAAGCCAATTTACTTGCATTGATGGCACATTGTGAACGTGGCGACGAATACATTTGTGGTCAACAAGCACATAACTACAAATTTGAAGGTGGCGGTGCCGCTGTATTAGGTTCTATTCAGCCGCAACCAATTGAAAATAATGCCGATGGCAGCATAGATTTAAACAAAGTTGTGGCTGCGATTAAAGCTGATGACTTTCACTTTGCTAAAACCAAACTACTTAGCTTAGAAAACACCATTGGCGGCAAAGTTCTCCCGCTTAGTTATCTTAAAGAAGCTAGAGAATGTGTTGATAAACATAACCTTGCTCTGCACTTAGACGGTGCCCGCGTATATAACGCGGCGGTTAAGTTAGGTGTTGATATCACTGAGATCACCCAGTATTTTGATTCAGTGTCTATTTGCTTGTCAAAAGGACTCGGTGCGCCGGTTGGCTCACTATTACTAGGTAGCAAAGCACTGATTGATAAAGCGCGCCGCTGGCGTAAAGTACTTGGTGGTGGTATGCGCCAAGCGGGTATGCTGGCAGCCGCTGGCCAGTATGCACTTGAGCATCACGTAGCAAGGCTTGCTGAAGATCACGATAACGCGGCGTATTTGGCTGAGCAGTTAAACACGTTAACTGGTTTTGATACTTCAACTTTTCAAATCGATACCAACATTGTTTACGCAAATGTTGCCGAACATATCGATTTAAAAGCAGTGGCACATGCATTAAAAGAGCAAAACATGCTATTTTCACCGGGTAAACCACTGCGCTTAGTGACCCATTTAGGCGTCACTAAGCAAGATATTGATAGCTTTATCTCGGCATTAGCGGCCGAGATTTAACGCTTCTTTATAATGTTTGCGGCACACCGATACATATCGGTCGTTGCCGCCAATTTCTACCTGATTACCGTCTGCAATCGCATTGCCATGCTCATCGGTACGCAATACATGATTAGCTTTACGACCACAATGACACACAGTTTTCAACTCAATTAGTTTGTCAGCCCAGGCAAGTAGATATTGTGAGCCACTAAATAGCTCGCCTCTAAAATCGTTACGTAAGCCATAACACAGCACTGGAATACCAAGTTCATCAACCACATCTGTTAATTGCATTACTTGGTCTTTTGATAAAAACTGACACTCATCAACTAAAATACAATGGCGCTTTTGCTCTGCATTTAATGATTTGATCAATTCAAATACATCTTTATCTGCATCAAAAATATGCGCATCAGCCTGTAAACCAATACGTGAAGACACCTTGCCAACACCTGCTCTATCATCAATAGCCGCTGTTAAAATAACCGGTTCCATACCACGTTCGCGGTAGTTAAATGCAGATTGTAAAAGTGTGGTAGATTTGCCTGCATTCATTGCAGAATAATAAAAGTACAGCTGTGCCATGATGTTGCCCAAATTTTAAAGTCGCAATATGCTACCCTAATCGCGCGACAACATCATCTATTACCTTACTCTTATTACCTCAATCGTTGTCCCAGTAAAATTGCTGTTTTATAACAAGCCTTCGTGTTTCAGTAACCACTCTTTTCTTTCAAGGCCTCCTGCATAGCCTGTGAGTTTACCGTTTGCGCCAATAATTCGATGGCACGGCACAATAATACTAATCGGGTTTTTACCATTTGCAGCGCCCACTGCACGCACCGCTTTTGGGTTATTAATCGCAAGTGCAATATCTTGGTAGCTTTTGCTTTGACCAAACTCAACATCCATCAGCGCACGCCACACTTGCCTTTGAAAGTGAGTACCTTGGGTATCTAGTGGAACTGTAAAACGTGTACGCTCACCGTTAAAGTATTCATTAAGCTCACTTATACACATTAAAATGGGTGTAAGGGTGTGCTCATCAACAGCCTCTGTTTGCATTGCAACCACTGGATAGAAGCCAACGTAACTGACGCCTTTTGACGTACTTTGAATGGTAATATCGCCAATGGGGCTTGGCATAATAACTTGTTGCATACTCATAATTGTTGCCATAGTTGAAAAGTTAAATAAGAGCGAAATGGCGCGCAGTGCTCGCTATTAAATTCGCTGATTCCAGCGAGGGCTTTTTTAACCCCTAAGTCGCCCGCCAATAAAATATCAGGGTGGCTTTGACCGCGTAGTTTGGCGTAATTAACTGTCCATGGGCCAATGCCTTTGAGCTCTAACCAATTATCAAGCTCTTGATTATCTGGGTTTTGCTGACAATAGGCACTTAAACGCCGTAGCGCATCTTTGCGTGATTGTGGCATTTTAAAAAAATCGAGTTCAGAATTGGCAACCCAATCAGGAGTTGGAAAATAGTGGTTATTACTTTGCTGATTAAACTCACTCACAAGCTGTGTTACTAGGTTATGAGCTGCTGTAACACTCACTTGCTGACCAAGAACAGCTCGTATGCCCGCTTCATAGTCTGACCAAATTCCCGGTAAACGCAGCCCAACACAAAGTGGCATTGCGCCTTTAAGCTCTGCATCTAAATGCTGTTCAATAGTGTGCGTGTCGGCGTCTAAATCAAGCACACGACGAATGTTATGGATCACTTGCTGTAAATAGAGGGTGTTATCGATATCAATAACCACTTTAAAATGATTTTTATGATCAACAAAATGCGCTGTGAATTGCCCTTGGCAATATTTGTCTTTAAAAGTGCGACCATAGCTCGTTGCGCTCAACCATTCTAGGCCACTGATTAAACGGCGCTGCAAAAAGTCATGGAGTGCTTGCCAGTTATAAGGCGGCCTAAATGCTAGTGTTAGAGTTAATGTTGAGGCTGGTTTTTTATCAGACTTACGTAACTTTGAAGGGGCAATATTTAACTGCTTTAAAAAAGCATCGTTAAAACGGCGAATACTATTAAAACCAGAAGCAAATGCGATATCTGCCACTGATAAATCTGTTTGTTGTAATAGCTGCTTGGCAAAATTGCATTGGTTAAATAATCGATATTGGGTTATCGACAGCCCAAAATGTTGGTTAAACAAACGGCGTAAATAGCGGCTCGACACCCCGAGTCTGTCGGCTAAAACCTCACAGTCGTAGGCCTCACCTTTATCAATCAGTTGTTTGGCACGTAATGCGGTTGTTTTAGTACCTAGCCAAGCTGGGCTATTCGGTGCACTATCTGGGCGACAGCGAATACAGGGTCGAAAACCATCCTGCGCAGCCAAGTGCGCGTATTGGTAGTATTCAACGTTCTTTTCTTGTGCCGTTGGTGCAGGGCAAATGGGTCTGCAATAAATGCCAGTGCTTTTTACCGCCACAAAAAACACCCCATCAAAGCGAGGGTCTCGGCTTTGCCTTGCAGTTTGCCATTGTTGGCTAGTCATAATTGTTCTCGTTACACGCTAATACCGTTAGATTAACTGAATATTATTTTTTGACTAGCCAGTTTCGGACCTTAACTATTTAAACAGCTATTTAATTGCGGCTAAATATCGGCGCTCAACTTCCGGCCAATTGATCACTTCGTAAAATGCCGCAATATATTCAGGACGACGATTTTGATACTTCAAGTAATACGCGTGCTCCCACACATCAAGCCCTAAAATAGGCGTATGATTATGCATTAATGGGCTATCTTGATTGAGGCTACTTTCAACGACCAACTGGTTATTTTCATCAACACATAACCACGCCCAACCACTGCCAAAGCGGCTTACCGCGGCATTAGTAAATTGCTCTTTAAATGCGTCAAAGCTACCAAATGTATCAACAATGGCAGTGTTTAACTCTGCACTTGGCGTACCACCGCCATTAGGTGACATAATTTGCCAAAATAATGAGTGATTATGATGGCCACCCACATGTTCTTGTACTGCTTTTTGTAAAGACTCAGGCATTGATGAAATAGTGCGTAGTAATGTTTCAGCATCTTGCTCAGAGTAATGACTGCCCTCTAGTGCAGCATTCGCTTTATTAATATAGGTTTGATGATGCAAAGTGTGATGAATTTCCATGGTTTTTGCATCAATGTGCGGTTCAAGTGCATCATAGTCATACGCTAAATCGGGTAATGTAAAAGGCATACTGATTCCTTATCGTTAATGTAATAACTGCGTTTTGTGGGGATGGTCAGCTAATAGCTGATTGATTCGGTTAATGAGTGTCGGAAATGCCGATGCCATGCTCGCAAACTTAACCAGCTCATAATAGGTTTTGTGATGATGGTGCAGCACCAAGGTGCGAACCTGCTGCTCAGGGTGATTTAATAGCACGCTTAATCGTTGATGAGCATGGCAAAGCCAGGTGCAGGCTTTATCGGGTTTTTGCATGACTTTAAAGGTGTCGGCAAGATTCAAAGTGGCAACAACAAATGCTGCAATACAATGCTCTAACGAGCGAGTTACCGACTGGTTGATTGGAATATTAGAAAATTGCGCGAGTAGTGTTTCAGCGCAGCTGCTGGCAACCGTGTAATGACCACGCGCAGTAATAAGCTCGCCAGATTCAAATGCTAAGTTGCCTTGATAAATAGCACTTTGCCAAGGGGCAAGCGCATCATCAATGGCGTTCGAAGTTAACGGTGTGTGGCGTGTTGTTTGAGTCATAAAAATCACCTGCACTTATACCAATCATTCTATGTGTATTTAAACTACACACAGAAAAGATCAAATGCAAATGATTTTTATTTATATTGTTATTTGTTGGTTTTAAGCTATAACAACATTACTTATTGATGCGCAAAGTCGATAAGCTCTTGGCCTGTTAGGCGGTAAATAATCCATTCGTTTTGTGGTTTAGCACCAATGCTGTCGTAAAAATCAATGGCTGGTTTATTCCAATCAAGTACCACCCACTCAAAACGACCACAGTCTTTTTCGAGTGCTTGCTTAGCTAGGTATTGCATAATTTGCTTACCAGCACCTTTACCACGGCTATCTGCACTGACGTAAAGATCTTCTAAATACAAACCATTTTTGCCAAGCCATGTAGAGTAATTATAAAAATACACTGCAAAACCAATTGGTGTGTCGCCGTCTAAGCAAATAACACTATGCGCCGTTGCGCCTTCACTGAATAACGTTTTTAAAATAGCTTGCTCGTCTGTTTTAACTGCGTCGGGTTCTTTTTCGTAAATAGCAAGTTCGGTAATAAAATGTAGGATTGTTGCAGCATCACTTGCGACTGCCGGACGAATTGTAATTGCGTTACTCACTCTGTATTCCTTTTTTACATCATTATTGTAACGCCCAGTTTATAAGGGCTTTAGCATGGTGTAAACGCCCTTTACAGAAATACACGGCATTTAAAAAGGGGCTACTAAAAGTTAGCCCCATCATGCTTTATTTACTTATCGACTTATAAAGTACCGGAAGTACAAATAAAGTTAAGAAGGTTGCACTGACCAAGCCGCCAACAATAACCGTAGCAAGTGGCTTTTGTATTTCGGCGCCTATTCCTGTGCTAAGGAGCATTGGAATTAGCCCAAGCATTGAAGTAAGCGCAGTCATAAGTACCGGCCTAAGCCTTGAAACAGCACCTTCAAATACCGCTTTGTCTTTGCTATCTCCTGCACTAATCCTTTGATTAATACTTTCGACCATCACCACACCATTCAATACAGCAACACCAAACAGTGTGATAAACCCTACTGAACTTGGTACAGATAAGTATTGCCCAGAGACATATAATGCAATAACCCCACCAATCACAGCCAAGGGAACATTGACTAGAATAAGCACCACTTGCGATAGGTTACTAAAAGCAAAATAAAGCAATAACGCAATGAGTAACAAGGCTACAGGCACTACTATCATCAGCCGCTGCTGTGCCCGTTGTTGGTTTTCGAACTGCCCGCCAATCGCCACACTGTAACCACTTGGTAGCTGCATTTTATCGGCAATGGTAGCGCGTATATCGGCAACTACAGATCCCATATCTCGCCCCTGCACATTCGCTTGAATAACCACCCGCCTTTGAACATCATCGCGACGAACTTGCGGAGCGCCAGACTCAATTTGTACATCGGCTACATCCCCCACCCTTACAATGGCACCCGTGGGGGTTTGCAATCTAAGATCAGCAATCACATTTGGGTTTTGCCGAAAGCTTTTTGCTATGCGCACATAAATATCATAGCGCTCATTGGCATTAATGATTTGCCCTGCAGATTGCCCGCCAATACTGTGCTGAACTACATCCATCAAATCAGCCACCGATAAACCAAAGCGCGACAATGCCAAACGGTTAGGTTTAACTATCAGCTGTGCTTCACCGCCTATTTGCTCCATCGCGACATCTTTAGCACCAGGTATTTGCTGAACTAACTGCTCAATTTGTTGGCCTTTTTCAGTTAAAACGCCCAGGTCACTACCAAATAATTTTATTGCCAATTGCGCTTTAACACCGGATAAAAGCTCATCTACTCGCGTTGCTATAGGCTGTGAAAAGTTAAACAAAAGTCCTGGGAATTGCTCAAGCTTGGCTTCCATTAGTTGCTGTAATTCGACCCGCGTTTTCGCGTTTACCCATTGCTCATGAGGTTTTAAGCCTAAATAGATTTCAATGTTATTAACCGGTTCAGGATCTCCCCCTACTTCAGCCCTACCGATTCGGCTAAGCGCATATTCTACCTCACTAAATTCAAGCAACATGGCTTCAAGCTTTGGTGCAACTAAGATTGCCGTATCGAGACTTGCAGATGGAGCAAGTGTCACACGAAGGTTAATAGTGCCTTCTTCAAGCTCTGGCACAAATTCAGTGCCCAACCTTGGAAGCATAACAGCCGCTACAATCAGTAATAACCCTGCTATAGCTAAAACGCTACGTTTAGCCTGCAATGCTTTTTGTAAAGCCCGTTGATAAAGGATATCGATAGGTTTTAACAGAATACTTTGCTTTATTGTCACGCCCTTGGCAAATAAGTACACGCACAGAGCTGGCACCACAACCAAGGCAACGATCACAGCGCTAATAATCGCCAACATAATACTTACAGCCATTGGCTGAAATAACTTGGCCTCAACGCCTTCAAAGCTAAACAGCGGTAAAAATACCGTTAGTATGATCAGAGAGGCAAAAAAGATGGGCCGTGCGACTTCTTTTGCAGCAATAGCAACCAGCTGTGAAGAAGGCTTATGTTGGTTATGCTTAAGCCCTAAGTGCCTAAATACATTCTCAACCATCACAACAGAGCCATCTACAAGCATACCGATTGCAACAGCAATCCCACCTAACGACATTAAGTTTGCCGACAAGCCAAGCCATGCCATTACACTCAATGCTAAGCCAATCGAGATAGGGATTGACAGTAACACCAAAAATGTTGCTCTTAAATCCAACAAAAATAGCGCTAATACAATGATAATAAACACAAAAGCTAAAAGCAGTGCATCTATAACCGTTTGTACCGCTTGGCTAATAAGCTCTGCTTGGTCGTAAATGGCTTTAAATTCAACCCCCTTTGGCAGTGCTTGATTTATCATCTCGACACGCGCGTTAATGCCATCAATTGTTTGCTTGGTATTAGCGCCCATTCTTTTCAGCACGATACCAGTCACCACTTCACCACGATTGACTATTTCGCCTTGTTCATTGCGTTTAGATAAGGTGACAGCGCCTTGGCGGATTTCACTACCAAGTTCAACATTCGCAACATCAGCCACTTTAACGACCGTCCCATCAATGGTTTTGATAGGTGTTTGTGCAATCTCAGCAAGCCCTTTTTCGCCTGGGGTAAACCAACCTGTACCACGAATAACAAGCTGCTCTTGACCACGGTTCATATACCAGCCACCCACATTACTGTTGTTAGCATCTAGTGCGTTACTAACATCTTGCTGTGTTAAGTCATAAGCAAGTAACTTATTGGGGTTTATGTTCACTTGATACTGCTTAACCTCACCGCCAAATGACAAAATATCGGTCACACCATCAATAGGTAATATAAGTAATTTAACCACCCAATCATTTAAACTACGCAGTGCCATGCTATCTATGTTGGCATCTGGCTTTGCTTCAAGTAAATACTGATAGATTTGTCCAAGTCCTGATGTATTAGGGCCCATGGTTGGCATACCCACACCATCTGGGATCAACTCTTTAGCAGACTGCAAACGTTCAAAAACCAGTTGCCTAGCAAAGTAAATATCGACGCCTTCTTTAAACACCACAGTGACGCCCGATAACCCTGTTTTAGAAATAGAGCGGACCTGCTCTACATCGGGAAGTGCATACATAACCGCTTCTATCGGGTAGGTGATCAGCTGCTCAACTTCTTCAGCCGCAAGCCCTGGCGCTTCGGTATTCACCGCAACTTGCACATTCGTCACATCAGGAAAGGCGTCTAGATTAAGTTTTGGGATCATAAATGCACTCACCGCAATCGCTGCAAGCAAGGCTAATACAACCAGAAGACGGTTCTTTATCACCGCCCCTATTAATAAATTAAACATGCATCACCTCTAGTGGTTATGCGGATCAAATCCGCCTTTAGCTAGCTGTGATGCAATAAAAAAAGCACCTTGGGTGACAACTTCAAGCCCGGCTTTAATGCCTAATACTTCACGATAATCACCAAAACTTCACGATAATCACCAAAACTTCTGCCAAGGGTTACTTCTTGGGCAGCAAAGCCACCATCGTCATCAACGACAAATAACTGCCAATCACCATCTGCACTACGTGTTAATGCGTTTTCAGGTACGGCAAGTACCTCTTGGTCTGTTTCAAAATGAAAATACACATCCGCAAACATGCCTGGGTGCAAACTATGCTGGGTGTTTTTTACCTCGAGCCTAACAGTTCGTGAACGTGTTTGTTCATCAATGGTATGTGCTTCTTGAATAACCCTTGCTTGATAGCGATTGCCGTTAACTTCTAACAGCGCCGTAGAGCCATTACTGATAATACGGTCTTGATTAGCTGAAAGCTGAGCAGCAACCCAAAGCGCAGATTCATCGGCTATTAGCATCAGCTCAATCCCCGAATCAACTCGCTGACCTTGCGCAAAGTTATCGGTTAAAACAGCCCCCGATGTTTGTGCAAACAAGGTGTATTCACCGAGTTTTTCTGGGCTTATGGTGAGTGTTTGTGCAATAGCTTGTTTTGATAAACCAAAGGCAACTAATCGGCTATAAGCCACTTCATACTCGGCTTTGGCAGTTAAGATTTGTTTTTCGCTGACTGTACCCGCGGTCATTTTAGTAACACGTTGCCACTCGGCTTCTGCTAATCTAAATTCAGTTTGCTGGCTGGCTACTTCGCCACTAAATAAAGTGACTAAAGAGTCTCCTTTATTTACATGCTGCCCTAATAAGGCATGGCGTTTTACAACGATAGAATCAACACGCGGTGACACCACATAACTGGCGTAGCCATTGGCTTTAATTTCGCCCGGTGCATACAAGGTTTGATTGTGTTTTTTCAGCACAAGGCGCTCAACCTTGATATTAGCTAGTTGCTGTTGCTGCTCAGTTAAACTGACTTCATTAGCATGTTCAGCTTGCTCATTTTCTTGATGATTATGCGCTTGTTCTGTCGCATAAATATTTGTCACAGTCATATAGCATACGCACAGCAATGCGTAACGCATAAAATTTCTTAAATACATAGAGTGTCTCTTACTTAAAATGGGCTAAGCCCAAAAAATCTAAAAAAGGGTTTTTGATTAAGTAAGAGCTGAAATAGGTGGGCGATGTAGCGGTGCTAAGTCAGCCGATTTGAAGTTGAAATCAAGTGATTCAATTTTAGTGAAATAGATACCAGTAGGTTCAGACAATTGCAGCGAATCGACAAACGCAGGGCTGTGACAAACATGACAATGGCCTTTTTCGGCTGAGTCAGACAACTGTTTGCTAAGCTCGGCATGCTCTGATTGATGTAACTGGTGATCGCCATTGGCAGTGCAATGGGCTTCAAGGTCATTTCTTCTGATAACAGCACCGAGGTGTGATTAAACGCAGCATTATGATCAGCCACATCAAAGCTATCCAGCAGTGGCTGGAGCAATAATACGCTAATCAAAATAAAAAATGCAGCTTTCACATTGAGCCTAAAAATTAGAACTAAAAATTGGTACAACGGCGCTAAATTAACAAATCTACCGGCATTTGAACAGCAAATTATAATCTGTACACGAACAATGCATTACAAACATTTTAATACCACGGCACGCATGGTATAAAAATAAAGCAAATCAATAACTCGGTATTTTCTATGGGACACGGACACCACCATCATCACGATACAAATAACCAAAGCACCCGCCAACTCATGCTGGCAGTTGCAATCAATGTGTTATTAACTGTCGCTCAGGTGATTGGCGGCCTTGTTTCTGGCAGTTTATCGTTAATTGCTGATGCACTGCATAATTTAAGTGATGCCTCATCGTTATTCATTGCCCTAATCGCCCGAAAAATTGGTGCCAAACCTGCTAATGATCGTTATCAATACGGCTATAAACGCGCTGAAATTTTAGCAACCCTATTTAACAGCTTAAGTTTAATTGTGATTGGTGGTTACTTAATTGTTGAAGCTATCTCCAACTATTTAAACCCTGAGCCCATTGATGGTTGGATCATAATTTGGGTTGCAGGGTTTGCACTGGTTGTTGACCTTGTCACCGCCCTTTTAACTTACAAAGCAGGCGCAAAAGACAGTATGAATATTCGTGCTGCGTTTATACATAATGTGTCTGATGCATTAGCTTCTGTGGTGGTGATTATAGCAGGTACCTTAATCATTCTTTATCAATGGTATATTGTTGATTTAATTGCCACTATGCTGATTTCTGTGTATGTCATTTATCATGGTGTTTTGCTGTTAATTGCGAGCAGTAAAATTTTAATGCAAGCAGCCCCTGATAATTTTGCTTTAACAGCAGCTATTACGGAGCTGAAAACCCAATTTGCCATCACTAATATTGATTACCTCAAAACGTGGCAAATAGATGATCATCACGTTCATTGCGAGCTCAAGTTTAGTGCCAAGCAAAACATCAATAATGATGAAATACGTCACTTTTTACATGATAACTTTGCAATTGAAAGCTGCACCATAGAACAAGTTTTAGTGTAAATGTTACGCGTTATCATTTACTATTCAGTTTTGTTTTAACAGCAAACTGAAGGAACAAACCTTGTTGAAGTTGTGGTTACGTCGTACGCATTTATTGCTTGCCTTAGTAAGTGGTTTATTTTTGATTTGTTTAAGTTTGACCGGTGCGTTGCTTATTTACGCAAAAGACATTCAATACCTTACTCAAAGCGATAAATGGACTGTAACACCTGCGGCTTCAGCACTTGATTTTGATGACCTCATAAAACATGTTTCAGCTTCAACTAGACAACCCGTTACCCTGTTAATGCCTGAGCAGCGAAGTGATCTTGCGTGGCAATTACAGTTGGCAAACAACCGCTATGTCAGTGTTAATCCATACAATGGTCAAGTGTTATATGAGTACGATTACTACACTACGATTTATGGCTTTACCATGGCTTTGCACCGCTGGCTGCTTTATGAAGATGGCGATAAAAACCGCCCGCTAAGAAACTGGGTTTCGCTGTGCGCACTTATTCTTATTATTGAAATTCTGCTCGGCTTTTATATTTGGGTTAAACCAAAAAATCGTATTAAACGCTTGGCTATTAAACGTAAAGCAAAATTTAGAGTGTTGATGTATCAGCTGCATACCGTTCTGGGTGTGTACTTTTTAATTCCACTCATTTTAATTGCTTACACAGGTATGGCGTTTAACTGGAAGCCACAAACCAAAGCCGTATTAGAATTTGTGATGCAAGGCACAGTTGAAGATAGACCAAAACCGCAAGCCGTTATTCCCCCTTTAGCGGATACGCCTTTTCAAGTTCAAAAAGCGTTTGATAACGCACAAACTGTATTTCCTAAGGGTAAGTTATTTAGAATTTATTTACCGAAAAAGCCAACTGATAACATTGGCTTTAGAATAGAGAACCCGGGTGAAAGCCATGCCTATAGTTGGGTATGGGCAAACCCATATTCAGCAGATATTGTTGCAAGCTATGATGCCAGCCAAAGTTCTTGGACCACCCAAACATGGAACTTTAAATATAAATTTCATATTGGTGATTTTGCAGGCCCTATTGTGCAATTACTGTGGTTGCTATTTGCTTTGTCACCGTTATTTTTCACGATTTCAGGTGTTTACTTTTGGTACAAACGGCACTACAAATAAACGACTTTTACTAAACATACCATTCGCCATGAATATTGAGCTCAAAAATGCCTTTAACACCGAAATGATATTGGCTGAAACGAGTTATAAGAAAGCAGATTACAAAACCGCTTTTTATCACCTAGAGCGGGCTCATATACTGGGTCAAAGCTATATCATTGCGCATACTTACTCTCATTGGTGGATGTGTAAAATTGCTTTTAAAACCCATAATGCCAAGGAAATAATTGGTCAGTTTGCTCGCATGGCAGCTTCAATTGTATTTTCGCGTATTTGGGTCCCTCTCGGTAACACCGGCGGCACTAATGTTAGCCCTTTCAAACCAATGCCTATTCCAGACGACTTAAAACGTTTTTTAAGCTAAAGCCGCTTTAATCTGCAGTTACTTGGTAACTATTAAACACGACAATCCCCTATTTATCATGACTCTCCATTTAAGCCCTTTGGCTTAAGCAAGCAGATACAAATGACTAAAATAACCCAACAATTTATTGCAAATAATTATCATTAGCCTTGCCTTTACACTTCTTTACATTTAGACTGCCGCACAATCACATAATAAATACCGATTTAACAAGGATAAACATGTTAAAAACTTCACTGACTCTGGTCGCTATTGCAATTAGCAGCCAAGCATTTGCTGATGATGCCATCAATAAAAAACTTACCGCAGAAGAAATGGAACACGTTGTTGTATCAGGCAGCCGTGTATTTGAAAGCATTGATGAAGTACCCGCTTCTGTAACGATTATTAGCCAAAAGCAAATTGAAGAGCATTTAAAAGTTAATCCAGAGCTACAAAGCTTACTTGCGCAAATGGTACCAGGCCTTGCACCAGATACGGGTAGCTCGAGTAATACTGGTCAGAGTTTACGTGGCCGTGCACCACTTGTGATGATTGATGGTGTGCCACAATCTACACCACTCAGAAACGGCTCTTTGGGAGTTAAAACACTCGACCCAAGTGCCATTGCGCGTATCGAAGTGATCAAAGGTGCTACCTCTGTTTATGGTAATGGTGCATCGGGCGGTATTATTAACTACATCACAAAACAGGCTACAAGTGATGGTCAGCCAGAAGGTGAGATCAGCCTATCGTCACGTTTTAGTGCAGTAAAACTAGAAGAAAGCGCTGGTGCGCGAGTCTCTGCTGCGGTTAATGGCCGAGCAGATAAACTTAGCTATTTATTTACCGCAAGTTACGAAGAAAATGGTGTTCAACGTGACGCCGAAGGCGATATTCTTGGCTTACAGTATGGTTTATCTGATGCAGTAACAGAAAACTACTTCACCAAACTTGGTTATGATTTTGACGATGAGAAGCAACTGCAATTTAGCTATAACTACTTTAGCTCTCAACAAAAAACCGATTTAGGTGATGTTGTTGGTAACCTAAACGATGGCGAAAAAACTTATGCTATTCATGTACCTAAAGAGCTACAAAAGCAAGGTAAACCACAAGGCCCAGATGGTAACGAAAACATTACCTTAAAATACACAGACTACGCCCTGTTTACTAATACACAAATGACACTCGACCTTTACATGCAGGATATCGAGAATGTGTTTTTCTTTTCTACCAACCTAGCTAACCCAGACGAAGGCTACGAAGGCGGCCAATCAATTATTCGCTCTGAAAAGAAAGGTGCACGCGCTACCTTTAATATCCTTGTTGATTTTGACAATGTTGAAGCCACCTTCATTTATGGCCTTGATGCACTGAATGATGTGACGTCTCAGCCACTTGTAGATGGCCGTGTTTGGGTACCAGAAATGGATATGGAAAGCCTTGCTGGCTTTTTACAAACAAAATGGGTTATCAATAATGATTTAGTCATTAAAGCGGGTGTGCGCCAAGAGAGCATTGATTTAAACGTTGATGATTACAATACCTTAAAGCTTTGCCGTTCAGAAACACAGTGCTCTGTGCCACTTAGCGTAAAAGGCGACACCATTGATTACGATGCAACCACTTATAATGTAGGTGTTAAATACAATTTACTTGAGGCTTTCAGCCCATTTGCCAATTATTCACAAGGGTCTGATATCTCAGATATTGGCCGCCTACTACGTTCAGCAACGGTGAATGATATTGGTCTAATTCAAACAGAAGCATCAATCATCGATAACTATGAAATTGGTTTTACCTCACAGTTTGATAACTTACGTTTTGAATTTGCAGCTTACCGCAGTACATCAGAGTTTGGCACCACGAATAGCTTTAATGAAGTAACCGGTGTTTATGAGCCGGTACGTGCACCGCAAGAGATTTGGGGTTACGAAACATTAGTTGATTATAAAATTAACCCAACTCTAAAACTGGTTGCAACTTACAGCTATGTTGAAGGTAAAAACACCGAAGACGACATTTACTTAGGTTCGCGCCAAATAAGCCCACCAAAAGGCACTGCTAATTTAAACTGGCAGCCTAATGATGAGTTATCACTTACGGTGAGTTATTTATATGTGGGTTCACGCAAACGCTTTGAACCAAATGCAGACGGCGACTATGTTGGCGACCAAGGGCCAATTAGCAGTTACAACCTATTTAACCTAAGCGGTCGTTATAACTTTAGCGAGAACTGGCAAGCGTTTATGGGTGTAGAAAACCTATTTAACAATGATTACTACCCTGCCCGTGCCCAGTCATACACCTATGGTGGCTATAACATTAAAGGTTTAGGTACCACTGTTACACTTGGTGCAACCTATAGTTTCTAAATTAAATTTTGTTTAGAACAACAAGCCCTTCTTAGTAAGGGCTTTTTTTATTTAAGAATAGAAACGATAAATTGTTCATTTATCAACCATTAACGCAAACT
The DNA here is from genome assembly GCF_040104395.1 of Pseudoalteromonas sp. BZA4. Lineage (NCBI taxonomy): Bacteria > Pseudomonadati > Pseudomonadota > Gammaproteobacteria > Alteromonadales > Pseudoalteromonadaceae > Pseudoalteromonas > Pseudoalteromonas sp. BZA4. Next base: position 54,901 of record NZ_JBECOT010000018.1, on the reverse strand, counting down.
TAAACGAGAATCACACTCAATAGTAAACAACTGATTTACAAAGGAAAAAGTTTGCAATCTTGTTTTTATATACTACAATTACCGCAACTTGGAATTCGAGGACAGCATTATGAAAGGTAACCAAAAAGTCATCGATAGTTTTAACAAACTACTCGCAAACGAATTAGCCGCTATAGATCAATACTTTATTCATTCTCGTATGTACGATGATTGGGGCCTAAATAAGCTGTATGAGCGTCTTAACCACGAAATGGAAGAAGAAAAAGATCACGCTGATTGGTTGATCAAACGTATTCTGTTTTTAGAAGGCGTACCAAACATGACTAAACGTCGTGATCTATTAATTGGCTCAGACGTTAAAAGCATGATGCAAAACGATTTAACACTTGAACTAGAAGTGGTTGACTGTGTTAAAGAAGCAATTGCCATCTGTGAGCAAGAAAAAGACTATCAATCACGCGAAGTGCTTGAAAAGTTATTATTTGATACAGAAGAAGATCATGTTTACTGGTTAGAACAGCAGCTTGGTCTAATCGACAAAATTGGTAGCCAAAACTACCATCAATCTCAAATGGGCGAATAGAGGCTAATGGTATGAAAGGCGATAAAAGCGTCATTGCTGCACTTAATAAAGTATTAGCGAATGAATTAGTAGGTATTAACCAATACTTTTTACACGCTCGTATGTTTAAAGATTTTGGCTTTTCAAAATTAGACAAAGCTGATTACAAAGTATCTATTCAAAAAATGAAAAACGCCGACCGTTTAATTGAGCGTATTTTGTTTTTAGAAGGTTTACCAAACCTACAAGATTTAGGTCGCCTACGTATTGGTGAAAACTCTGAAGAAATGATCGAAGCTAACATGAGCTTTGAACTTGATTCTCTACCTGATCTTAAAGCGGCAATTAAACTTGCTGAAGAGAAAAAAGATTACATCAGCCGTGAAGCGCTAGATAACATCTTAAATGAGCAAGAAGAACAGATTGATTGGCTTGAAACACAGCAGCAGTTAATCAAAACCGCAGGGCTTGAGAATTACCTGCAATCTCAAATGTAATTTGCTAAAACTTAAAAAAGCAGCCTAGGCTGCTTTTTTTATGGCTAAGATTTGTGATTAATCGTCTTCGCGATCAATGATTGACACTTTATTACTTAAAATTAAAGAGTTAGGAATTAAATGCACCGCTCCCTCGCCTTTAATTGTGATATAGCGCAAATTAAGGTCAATCACAGTGCCCTTTGAATTACTCACTTCAATGTAATTACCAAGCTTAATGGGTTTATAAAGCACAATCATGACACCTGCTACTAGGTTTGAAATAGCATCCTTCAACGCAAAACCCAAAGCAAAGCCTGTTAGGCCTAAGCCGGCAACTAACGCGGCTACGTCAAAACCCAGTTTCGATAACGCCAGCACAATACCAATGAATAATAAAATAGCGCGCTGCGAGTTAGAAATCAGCCGGAAAGTTTCAAGAGCGGTTGAATCAAAGCGACGTTGAAATTGTTTAATAGCACGGTCAATAATAAGGCTTGCTATGTAAAAAGCAGCAAGTACTAAAAATGCTTGAATAAATTGGCTAGTCATAAGATTTTCAATTAAAAATAAAGCCCATCATAGGCTTAAAATTGCGCGAGGCATACAATTATTGCTTTTCAAACACACAAGAAACGTCAGGTTTACTCAGTGTATAAGTAATATTGCCATTATCTTTAAAACGCAGGTCTTCTGTTGTTGAACCGTTGTCGTCTTCATTATCACAGCGAAAATATCGCTTGGTTCTAACAATGCCATTTACAAAGTATTTTAACTTCGAACTGACAACACAAAAGTTAGGTACCTTCTTTACCTGCGTGCCGTTATGTAAGTCACTAAAATCGATTAACGTCCCTAAGCTAAAGCCTTGCGTTGGGTCTTTTATCAATGAAAAAGATGCGTTTTGACAAACCGCATCACTGCCCTCTTTTGTTTTGTAATCACCTTGCTTGTCTTTTATCAGTGCCAAAAACTGCGTTTTATTGCTCGGCTTTACATCCAGCAGAGCGCTGGCAATTGATGAGGTTGATAGTAAAAAAGCCACTAAACAAAAGTAATATCTCATTGAAAATCCATAAACTTATAGACACTTTACTAGCATAGCATGCTGATTAAGGTTGGTGAATTTATAACGTATTAGTTAATACGATTAAAAAATGTTTTTGGTTCTATTTTATGAACTTTGCATAGGCAACCAATCTGTTTATATGCTATAAATTTTAATGATGATAATTTTTGGAGGGAATCAAATGAAAATAGTCAAACTCATCGCTTTAACCACATTTTTGGCCTTAACCAGTACTCAAAGCCTAGCTAGTGATGACGACTGGAAAACAATTGCAGAGAAAAAGGTTAGCTACAAAAGCGAAACCGATACCGTTAATCCTATCACCAGCAGCCACTACAGCCATATTAAAGTTAAGTGCACCCACGGCACTGTGAATCTTAAGAAAATTAAAGTCGTTATGAACAACGGTGAAGAAAAAGTATTTGATAACCTAGGTGTTTTAACTAAAGGAATGTCATCACGTAGCTTAAATTTGCCAGACAAAAACGACGCTAAACTCGATAAAATCAAACTTGAATATGAATCAGTAGGCAGCACAGCCCTCAGTATGGCAGGCGTAACCGAAAAAGCCGAAGTTGAAATTCTCGCGAAAAAATCTAAGAAAGAAGATTAAAATTGCGAGATGCGAGATGCGAGATGCGAGATGCGAGATGCGAGATGCGAGATGCGAGATGCGAGATGCGAGTCAGGATGTTAGAGCCTATACAGTTTCACAAGCAGCGGCGCCTTTGCGCCGCGACTATTTAAAAAACAAACCAGAGAAACACGTTTTATGCCTACGATGGTGCCCTTGTAGGTCGTCATTTATGGCGACAAAAACCGTGGAGATTTTCTCGTAAGAACGGCTTCAGCCGTGAACCTTAGATGTTCGGCGTTAAAGCGCCTCCTACCAACTTGTAACTCGCAAACTTTACCCTTGTATGTCGCTAACTTTACTCTCGTATCTCGCTAACTTTAACCCAATTAAACAAGCATATTGTTTAACATCATTCCTGGCATTAAAAATACCATTGCAAAAGAGAATGATCCGGTGAGTGCAATTGCAAGACAGCAAAATGCCGTTTGCATTAAAAATACGTTGGGTTTACCAGAGGCACTTTTTTGAAATGACACATAGGCAAGTAACATGTTTTCTCTAATTTTTTGAAAATAAGAACGCACTACTCTGATGATAGGCAAGCTGTACATTGCTAAAAAAGCAAATACAACTTCTATTCCACCAAAATGAAATAACAGTGCAATCTCAGGTGAGAACCAACCAACAATAGCTATCAAGCACCAAAATGCAGCTTTTTGATATTTATTTAGTTCGTGCCATTTGATCATCGTCTTCCTTGTATTTCCAATTATATTTAAATTAAGTGAGCAGCTGATATATCAAATTTAGTTATATAAGCTTTGAGCTCTGCAAGCTGAAGTTTTTCGCCTTGGTGAGCATTCATCGCTTTGGCAAAATAGCTGTTGGCTTGCTGCTGATCACCAGCATGCTCATGAATGAGTCCAATTCGAAGATAAGTAAAAGCAAGGTTATTTGGGCCTAACTCTGTTTGCAACGTTTTAGCGCTATCAAGCTCAAGAATTCTTGAAAGTGCATTTAACGCATAGAGCGCACTATCGCTCGAACCTTTGATGTACTGAGAATGAGCAAGTTTTAGCTCTTTTTTAAGAAACTCAGCTGTAATTTCATTTGCGTTGGTAGGTACTGCTAACGAGACTAAAGCTGCTAAGGTTAAAACTTTAAACATATAAAACCTCCTTTTAAAATGTGCTTTACAGATTAATCAAACTCGACCAACTGGTCAAACTTTACTCTCGTATCTCGCTAACTTTCCCCTTGAGTCTCGCTAACTTTACTCTTTAATCGGGCTTAATCGCGACCAAAACCAATCAGCTTTTTGCCATTTAATCCTTTTTTATGCCATTCGGTTTGCTCTTCGCAGAATATTTGCGCGTCTAATTCTTTACTTGGCTCTTCATTTAAACTGCCTGCAGGCACAAGTAGGTATTTACTGTCTTGTGATTCAAATGGCAGCGCAGAGCCACAGGTTTTACAAAACGCCCTAGATAATGCACGGCCAGGGTAATTAAACCGTGTTATATGCAGTTGGCCTTTTACCCATTCGATAGCATCAGGTGAAGTAAACAAGTTTGCAGCATGGGCTGTGCCGGTTAGTTTGCGGCATTGTTCGCAATGGCAGAAGAAAAAACGCCTAAAGTTATCAGCGACTTTAAAGCTGACTTCGCCGCAGCAGCATCCACCAGTAAGTGTTTTAGTCATATCTATCTCCTTATTCGCCAAGCTAAAAATTTATACCCTAAACGATGCGCTATTTAATAATTTTTGGCAATAAAAAAGGCCATGTTGCACTTACAACATGGCCTTTTTGCATTGACACAACTTAGAAATCTAAGTTTGATAAAACTTCATCATCAACGTTATTAGACAAGGTCACTTTAAGTTTAGGGGTACGAGCCATTTCACGTTTAATCGCAAAATTAGCTTCTTCGTTACGCGCCCAACTACGACGAGCAATACCGTTGTTTACATCAAATAATAGCATAGATTTCAAACGACGCTCGGCAGCTTCACTACCATCTAGTAGCATACCAAAACCACCGTTGATCACTTCACCCCAGCCAACACCGCCACCATTGTGAATAGATACCCAAGTAGCACCACGGAAACCATCACCAATTACATTGTGAATCGCCATGTCTGCTGTGAAGCGGCTACCATCATAGATGTTTGATGTTTCACGGAAAGGTGAATCAGTGCCACTTACATCATGGTGGTCACGGCCAAGTACAACCGGACCAATTTCGCCACGATTAATGGCATCATTAAAGGCTTTAGCGATTTCAGCGCGGCCTTGTGCGTCTGCATAAAGAATACGAGCTTGCGAACCAACAACCAGTTTGTTTTGCTTCGCATCTTTGATCCACGTGATGTTGTCTTGCATTTGCTGTTGGATCTCTTCAGGCGAGTCCGCCATGATTTTATTTAAAACGTCTGCAGCAATCGCATCTGTTTTATCAAGATCTTCTGGTTTACCTGACGTACATACCCAGCGGAACGGACCAAAACCGTAGTCAAAACACATTGGGCCAAGAATATCTTGTACGTACGATGGGTATTTAAAATCAATTCCGTTTTCAGCCATTACATCGCCACCAGCGCGTGATGCTTCTAGCAAGAACGCATTACCATAATCAAAGAAGTAAGTACCTTTTGCCGTGTGCTTGTTAACAGCATCGGCGTGGCGCTTAAGCGTCGCTTGTACTTTTTCTTTAAATACTTCTGGCTCTTCACGAATTAAACGATTTGACTCTTCATAGCTGATATCAACCGGGTAGTAACCGCCTGACCAAGGGTTATGAAGTGAAGTTTGGTCTGAACCTAAGTGAATGAAAATATCTTCTGCTAAGAAGCTTTCCCATACATCAACCACGTTACCGATAAAAGCAATTGAAACCACTTCTTCATTTTGCTGGGCCGTACGTACACGCTCAACAAGCTCTGGCATGTTATCAATTAGCTCATCAACCCAACCTTGTTGATGACGCTTAATAGCCGCCTTAGGGTTAACCTCAGCACACACAGTAATACAATTAGCAATGTTACCCGCTTTAGGCTGCGCACCACTCATACCGCCTAAACCAGCAGTTAAGAAGATCTTACCTTTTGGTGATTCGCCTTTTTCGAGCACTTTACGGAATGCATTCATGACCGTAATGGTTGTACCGTGAACAATACCTTGCGGGCCAATGTACATAAATGAACCCGCAGTCATTTGACCGTATTGAGTTACACCTAGTGCATTGAATTTTTCCCAATCATCCGGCTTTGAATAGTTCGGGATCATCATACCGTTTGTCACAACCACGCGCGGTGCTTCAACTGATGATGGAAATAACCCCATAGGGTGACCCGAGTACATGTGTAGCGTTTGGTCTTCTTCCATTTCGCTTAAGTACTTCATGGTTAATAAGTACTGCGCCCAGTTTTGGAATACCGCACCGTTACCACCGTAAGTGATTAGCTCTTCAGGGTGCTGTGCTACTGCAGGATCAAGGTTATTGTCGATCATTAACATGATAGCGGCAGCTTGTTCGCATTTAGCTGGGTAATCGCTGATTGAGCGCGCTTTAAGTTCATAGTTAGGCTTAAAGCGATACATATAAATACGGCCAAATTGCTTAAGCTCAGCGGCAAATTCAGCGGCTAATTCTTTGTGCCATTCTTTAGGGAAATAACGCAATGCGTTACGAATCGCTAATTGCTTTTCGTCAGCCGATAAAATGTCTTTACGTTTTGGAGCACGGTTTGCATCACTTGGGTACGGTTTTGGCTCTGGTAATACGCTCGGGATACCTTGCTTAATTTGTTCTTGAAAAGTCATTGTTTGCTCCCTTAGTTAACTTTAAACGCTTGCGATTTAACAAGTTCTACCATGGCATCAATGTCTGGCTTAAGTAAGCGGTCTTCTTCTAGTTTGGTAACTTTGCTACGAATTAGCGCAAAGTTTTCTTCAATGATGTCTGAACACTTGTTAGGACGTCTAAATTCGATTGCTTGCGCTGCATACATCAGCTCAATAGCAAAGATTTTATCAAGGTTACCTAAAATCTGGTTTAACTTACGACCAGAGATACTACCCATAGATACGTGATCTTCTTGGCCCATTGATGTTGGTACGCTGTCTGCTGATGGCGGGAAACACAATGATTTATTTTCTGTTACCAATGCCGCAGTCACATACTGCGGGATCATCATGCCAGAGTTTAAGCCACCCGATGTCGTTAACAAGCGTGGTAAGCCGTGTAAGCCCTCAAGCAATAAATAACAACGACGATCTGCAATGTTACCAAGCTCTGCCGCTGCGATTGAAGCGTAATCTAAAACCATAGCAAGTGGTTGGCCGTGGAAGCCACCACCCGAAATTGCTTCTTCTTCGCTGATCACAATTGGGTTATCTGTTACAGAGTTCATTTCTGTTTCAGCAAGCTCTTTTAAATGGTAGTACGCGTTACGTGATGCTCCATGAACTTGTGGAATACAACGCAGTGAGTAAGGGTCTTGAACACGGTCACAATCAGTATGTGAAGCCATGTTTTCAGAGCCTGCAAAAAAGCTACGCATGCGCGCTGCAACTTCTACGTTACCTTTAAAAGCACGAATTGCGTGTAACTCTTCACGGAACGGCGATTCGCTACCTTGCATACCTTCAATACTCATAGCACCTGCGATATCTGCAAGGTCTAATAAGTAACGCATTTTAGTAAGTGCAGTAATGGCATGCGATAAAATAAACTGAGTACCGTTAATTAACGCTAGGCCTTCTTTAGCATGTAATTCTAAAGGCGCTAAACCGTGCTCTTTTAATACCTCTGCTGCTGGTTTGATTGTGTCGTTTACCCAAAACTCACCTTCACCTAAAAGAGGTAAGAATAAGTGCGATAACGGTGCTAAGTCGCCCGATGCGCCAACTGAGCCTTGCTCTGGTACAACAGGGATAATATCAAGTTCAATAAACTTAAGCATACGCTCAACTACGGTTAAACGAATACCCGAAAAACCTTGGCTTAATGCATGTACTTTGGTGATTAGCATCAGCTTTGAAATAGGTTTAGCGATTGGCTCACCCACACCAACAGCGTGTGTGATCAATAAGTTCTTTTGTAATAAGTTAGTTTCTTCTGGAGAAATTTGTGTATCACACAATGGACCAAAGCCCGTATTGATACCATAAATGGCTTTATCTGAGGCAGCCATTTTGTCTACGTTTTGGCGGCTTTTATTAATTTTATCAATTGCTTCTTGGCAAAGCTCTGCCTGTAACGTACCGGCTGCAATAGCATTAACGCTGTCTAACGTTAATTGGTCAACACCATACTTAAATGTCATTTATAACTCCTAAAGAACAGGATTAAGTTTTATTTAGATGGAGTCTAGCTTGCTCTAGTTGTTTTACAAATGCATAATTATCGTTATTCATTCCAGATTTATCGAACTAAAAGAAGAGCTATGCAAGTTCATGACGTAGACCTGCGCTTATTGCGCGTTTTTGTAGCAATTGTTGAATGTGGCGGGCTTTCAGCAGCTGAGTCACGTTTGAATATTGGCCGCTCCACCATCAGTGCGCATTTATCAGATTTAGAAGTAAGGCTTGGTATTAAATTATGTAAACGTGGCCGCAGTGGTTTTGAAATTACAGACGCTGGCGCCATCACTTATCAGGCATCGATTGAACTGCTTCAGCAATGCGAAGCCTTTGCTAATACCGTAGCCAGCTCTAAAAACGAGTTATCGGGACGTTTAAGTATTGCCATGATAGATACCATGGTCAGCGACCCACGCTGTGCCATTCCCCGCGCGATAGCAAGATTAAAAGGCAAAGGTAAAAACATTCAGTTTGATATTAATGTGTGCGAGGCACGAGAGGTAGAAACCGCAGTAGCCAATGGCCGCTCGTTAGTGGGGATTGGTGTTAGCCGCCATCATATTCGCGGATTAAATTACACCGCCTTACACAACGAAACTAACTTTTTGTATTGCGCAGTCGGTCACCCATTATTTGAGTGTGATGACAAACAAATCAATGAGCTCATTAAAGAAGCCGAAGTCATTACCAGTAACTACATGCGCGATAAAGAAAGCCGAAACGACGGTTTAAACTATCAAAACAGTGCTGTTGCTTATCACGATGAAGGTATCGCACATTTAATTTTATCGGGTGAATTTATTGGTTATTTACCCGATCACTACGCACAGTTCTGGGTCGAAAAAGGTATTTTTAAAGCTATCCAGCCAAACAAATATCACTACGATATTCCTGTGGTATTGATCACCTCAAAAACAAATGCCAGCTCGCCTTTAGCAAATGCCATGATTGATGAAATTAAGCGTTGTTATTCGGTTTAGTTTTAAGTTCTTTAATTAGCACGAGACTAAACGCGATCATGGCAAGGTTTGTAGTTACAGGATTAAACGCTTCGACTAACAGTGCGGGCTGCAAAACAGCAACAAACAGCATTAGCCCAACTAAAGCAGCTATATTGAGAATATTGATTAACATTGAACGATAGAAAATAAAAAACAGCACGGCAAATATAATTTCACTTATGCCAGCTGCTCGGGTAATGAGCGTTGAGATTTCAGCATTAAAACCAAAACTTGCCGTCATTTGTTGTTCTAAGGGGGCAATATGGATAAGTTTTGGCATCAGCCCATGATAAAGCCAACTAAAGCTAATAATAAATCGAGCGATTTGAATTGTAGTTAAATGCTTCATCGGGTAAGTTTAGTCTGTGTGCTCTGATATTCAGAGCACACAGTATAGCTTATAAGCTAGTAGGTTGACCGAAACGGTTCTCAGCTTCATCACCTGCTAAAAAGCCATTTTCGATTAACGCCCAGATACCACCAATAACTGGAACTAAGCCAATCAGTACCCACCAACCTGATTTATTACGGTCATGCCAGCGCTTTACTTGAACCGCAAGCGAAACCCACATAAGTGGGATATAAAAGATCAGTGTGATCACAGAGATTGCTGTTTCATTACCACCTGTTAATAATGCAACTACGAACATAAAAACAAATGAAGCTACAATAATACCTAAGAAAGAATACCAATAGGTCTTACGAGGAATACGACCTTTAAAAGAAAACAAAATTTCTTTCATGCTTAAAGTGGTTGTTTCTGTTGATGATGTAGCAAGGTTTGATTCTGGGGCTTGATATACGTTTTCTGACACTGTCATTTCCTTTGATATGTGTTGTAGCAAACTGTTTTAATCTAGTCTGCTGATTTATGTTGTTAATAGTGCTGAATTAAGCATGAATAAGATAACACAAAATGATTGGATTTGGGTACTAAGAAATTGTTGGTAAACTTTATGCCTATGAACGTTATAATTTAGAAAATGGGTCTGAAAGTAACTCTGCTTTAAAATAACTTATCGCATCTTCAACATCAGAGAATGTTTTTTGCTGAAACTTAACCCCTCGTTCGAAGTAAAAGACCTCAATATGACTCTTTGCGTCGTAAATACAATGCCCTTCAACTCTTGGTAAAGTATCAATTGCATAGGCCTCTCTTCTGATGCCTTTATTTATTAAATACTGCTTTAGCTCAAAAAGCTCCTGACGCATGTTAGCATTCATATTATTAATATTATTTAATAACTTACTGAGTTGTCATGGTAAAAGCAAGAAACCTAAAGTCATAAAAAGCACCCTTGGGTGCTTTTAATTAACTCGGTTGTTGCCAATATTTGGCGTATAAATTTGGGTAGGTTTGTTTTAAAAACTTGGCTTTATCTTTAAAGCGTTTACCTTTTGGTTGCTCAAGGCCTGATGGCACAAAGGGTAATTCATCATCATTACGTTCTTCGTAAAGCATACCGGCAATTAAATCGTACTCATCTAAATACGGGTAAGGCTGTTCGTTTAAATGATAAACTGGCGTACACTCGGCAATTGAGTCCGGGTTTTCAAGCGCCTTTAAAAAAGCCTGTTCACCACGTGAAATAAGCCAACATAAAAACTCAGAAAAACCATAATCATCGTTACAACCGGCCATTACATAAGCGGCACCAAATAAGTCCCAGGTATAGGCTTTGCGCATACGTAGGTTAAACTGCTTATCAAATTCCATCAGCTGCTGGTCAGATAAATCCGTCAGCTTTGCTTTTAATGCATTACAAACAGACTCAGGCTCGGCAGTTTTATCTTCGGCGGTCACGAGTTGCCAAAATTCACTTTCGCTTAAAACACTCATGATAAAATCTCTTTCACGCGCCCTACTTGACCATCATCAAGCTGAACTTTAATACCATGCGGGTGGTTTGGTGATTTAGTTAAAATACGTGACACCACACCTTGAGTTAACTGACCTGTTCGTTGATCTTGTTTTAATACAATGTTGACTTCGCAGCCAATTGAAATTTGTGAACGCGTAGGCACTGCCATTGCTATATCTCTTTCAATAATTTTTGCCGATTATAGCCATTTGCAGCTGGCTTACCAAATTAAACCTGTTTGATTGGGCTGTTTTTAAGCAGCTCCTTTGGCAATATCTCATTTAAACGTTCAATGATAGCTTCAGCTTTGCCTTTTATTTGAAAGTCATAACCTTGACCGTTGCCATCTAATATGACGGCTAAATAGTTATCAGCAACTTTCAGTTGCGTAATACGGCATAATTCAAGAGTCTCTTCTTTATCGCCATAATAAACCTGCTTAACCGTTAAGCTTGTGTCTGTTGCCGTGAGTGTTTTACTAAGCGCTGATTTGGCAGCAAATTTCTCTGTTGAGCGGTAGGCCTGTATCATAAAACCGATAGCAAATATAAAACCGGTAAAACTTGATATAGGTAATGAGTCTGATTGCAAGCTGTACACACCTATACAAATAAATAACATAGCAAGGGCTAGATTTAACCTAACCATCTGTTTAGGGGTTAAATTTACGTACATTATTATTCCTTTAAAAACGCAATTGCTTTTGCATTGATAGCGAAATCTATAGCGCTCAATTCTTTGATAATTAAACTGGAAATTAACTGGGTTTGCTCAGCGGTTATAGGCAGCTCTTTACAATAACAACTTACTTTTAGTGATTGCGGTAGCTTTTTTAGGTCAGCAGTATGCGTTAACCATGAAAATTCGTGTACGTGCTCTTTTGCTTGTTCGCACGCTTGCGTTAATGCAACTCGAATAGCCTTATCTAGACGTTTTTCAGTTTTAGTCATGTTCTGCTTGTTGTTTTTTAAATTCTTCGTAGCTATCTTGCTGGCGCTTTACACACTCATGGTACTCTTTATCTGCCATATGATTGCATTCACTTAAGCGCGCCGATTGAATTTCATGATAACGGGCATCTGAGCTACAAGCTGATAAAAGTATTGCAAGGGTCGCAATCACGGCCAATTTTAAGGCATTTAAAAACATTAAATTTCCTTTATGTAGTTATACATTGGTGCTGCGTTTTCCTGTATATTGCGTGGGTTTAAATATTATTACCAAAGGGTTCTATATGATGTTGTCGCAGTTACAACAGCTGTTTCAGCGTATCGATAAAAGTAAAATTTTTCAATCATTTGTTATTGCTGTCATTGTTATTTCAGCGCTAACAGTGGGTGCACACACCTACTCTTTACACCCAACTGCTGAGCTTGCCTTACATTGGATGGACTTAGGTATCACGGTATTCTTTTTAGTTGAGCTCGTGATACGGTTTATCGCAAGCCGTGGTTTTAAAGACTTTTTCACCAAAGGCTGGAATATCTTCGATTTTATAATCGTGGTGGGAAGCCTTTACCCTGCAGCTGGCTCTACGATTTTTATCGCTCGATTACTGCGTATTTTCCGCGTGTTGCGACTTGTATCTATGATCCCAGAGCTCAGACTGCTGGTTAACTCACTTTTAAAAGCCATTCCACAAATGGGCTATATTGCCCTGCTCATGTTCGTGATCTTCTATATTTATGCCGCCATGGGTAGCATGCTGTTTGCTGATATAAATCCAGTACTGTGGGGTGATGTGTCTATTTCTATGCTCACCCTGTTCAGAATCGCCACGTTCGAAGATTGGACCGATGTTATGTATGAAACGATGGCTGTGTATGAACTCAGCTGGATTTTCTACCTAACGTTCATCTTCTTAACGGCCTTTGTATTTTTAAACATGATGGTTGGTGCAATTTTAGAAGTTATGTCTGAGGAGCACCGTAACGCCCGTGAAGAGCAAACATCTGATGCCGACATGCCTGCAACCAAAGGGCAAATTGATCAGCTACAAGCTGAAATGGCTGAACTAAAACAACTACTGAAAGAAAAGCAGTGACGTTTTTGGAGCTAAGCTTTTTAGATAATAGTTTTTAGCTATTAGGCGCTAGGACCTAGACCCTAGCGCCTCTACTTTAAATTTATAAAAATGAAGCAGCTTTTTGCAATCGAACTCAACCTGAAAATTTACGATCCAACTCGAGAATTTCTTCTTTTATAGCTTTCACTTGCTCTTGTGCAGCTGGATGCTCTAGCAAACCTAATTCAATAATGCCTGTGCATTTATTTATAAATTTTATCTAGCCCTTCATTTAACCTCAAAGCATTTATTTAAATTCATTAATTACTCTCAAATTAAGCTTGATATCTGGCCTTCTGCTATTTTTGTATGACATACAAACAATTCAAAAGGCATACCAATATACATACCTTGATGAGCAGATGAATCCAACACTTCTATAAATATATCAGCAGTTTCTCCATCAAAGAACTCTTTACCCTCTTCAAAAATAAGTCTACAGCTGGTATCAACACGGTTCAAATACGAAATTCGAGTGTAACAACCACTTCCAGTATATCTAAATGCATGAGGGGGGCGCTCTAAGAATAAAAATGTAACTTTTGCTGTAATATTCATTACACATTACCCTCGCTTTTCTACCTTCCATGGTGGGTTTAAGCGGTTTTCTCCCGCCCAATACAATTTAATCTTATTCCCTGATGGGTCTTTTAGAATGGCTTCTGTCCATAAATAACGCTGGGCTGTTGGCGGCTGTTCAAAGCTAATGCCTTTTTCAACAAGGCTTGCATAGAGCTCATCGAGCTGCTCATGTTCAAAATAAATGACCGCACTATTACTAAACTCTTCAGTTTCTAATGACAGCGAAAATGTGGCATCACCATCTGGGCATTGAAAGCGTGCGTAATGCGGGGTATCCACAATCTGAATCATTCCCAGTGTTAAGTAAAAAGCCACTGCTTCATTCATATCCTTTACAGCTAACGTCACCTGATTGAGATTCATTTGCTACTCCCATGTAATGCTTTATTCGTTGCTTCAGCATATCGCGTTCATTAAATTAAGCAAAAGATAAGTGACGAAAATAAAGTTAGCGAGTTACAAGTTACAAGTTACAAGAGTAAAGTTTCTAGGAGACGTTTCAACGGCGAACATCTAAATTCACGGCTGAAGCCGTTCCTACACGAGTTCCATGTGCAATATTGGAAATGGTTTACCCATATCATCAAAAGGTGAGCGTGAGGCAACTTTAAAGCCCATATGCTGATAAAACCCAACTGCAAGTGGGTTTTGCTCATTAACATCCACTTTGTTGGCAGCTAATTGCTCAACCGCATAGTTCAAGAGTGCTTTACCTATCCCCTTACCTCTTGCGGCATCTAAAATGAACAACATTTCTATTTTGCACTCATGTACGCCAACGAATCCTAAAATTGTTTTATTTTCATCCTTAATGCACTTTAAAGTCACATTAGGAAACGCCTGCTCAATAATGATTGGCTTAAAAAAAGCGATGTCGTCTTCTGTTATAAAATCATGAGTTGCTCTAACTGAGTTTTCCCATACAGCAAGTAGCTCTGGGTAATCTTGAGCGTTAACATTGTCTACTTTCATTGTTTTCCATTTTGTTCTACAGCGATTGCCAGTTACATACTAATGTGTAGCAGCAAAATAAGTCTAGAGCGTTTGAGCATTGTCATTACCAACCAAAGCATTTTGTAACTCTTGCAAAGACAATGATTTATAAAAATACCAACCTTGTATTTGGTAATCCTCGTTATGACTCTCGATAAAATTGTACTCGTCCTCAGTTTCAACCCCTTCAAAGATAACAGTTCGGTTCAGCTCTGAGACTAATGACATTATCGCCAAAATCATTTTTTGCTTAACACCATCTGTAATTGATTGGGTAAATACCTTATCTATCTTGATTACATCAAAGTTGATTTCTGTAAGCCACACAAGGTTAGATACCCCGGTTCCAAAATCATCGAGCGCTATTTTAAAGCCATATTTTTTAGCCTTTAAAGCGAAGCAAGCTAATAACGTTAAAGGCAGGCCTATGCGCTCTGTTATTTCTATCTTTACTTGCTCATTCCTTAGCTCATACTTACTACAAAGCTGATGTAAGTAATCTAAAAACTCGGGGTTTTCAATTTCATATGCATTAACATTAATTGCGACAGAAAAACCATGATCGGTTTTCATAATTGGTGCTAATTCTTGAAGGGCTTTCGTCGCGCATTCATAGGCTAACATAGGATACAAAGATAACTGCTCAGCAACACCTAAAAATAGTTCCGGTGAAACCTGGCCATGTATTTCGTCTTTCCAGCGGACTAAACTCTCAACACCAATTATTTTGTTAGTTTTAACATCTATGATGGGTTGATACTCAAGATACAACTGCGCACTCTTGATGGCACTTCGAAGTCTGAATTCCATGGAGTTTTGCATATCAAAATATGAGCTAACAGAATAGGCTATTAAAAAGCTAATTAAACCAAGCATACATATGGTCAATACAGATATGTACAAAGGGAAATACAAAATGCCTGGGCGATTATTCTCAGTGACAACACAATAAGAAAATTGTGTACTACACGTTTCTACCTGTTGCGTTGGCAAAAATGTTTTGCTGTTAAATTGATATTGGGTTTCATAGTGATGGAAAACATACTCTTTATTTTTAGAAATAATTTTAAATGCAAAGTGCTTGTTTAATTCATCAATATGTTTAAAAGGCTTGTTTACAGTGAATGCGATGATATCGTCACGTTTAGTGACGTCATACTTTGTTTCTACCGGAAAAACACCTGCAACCTCTGCTGCAAAATCATACCCTGAAGATGAATTATATAATTGCTGAGTAAGTAAAGTTGTATTATCTAACTTACCCCAATTTGCAGTGCACTTAACCTTACCTTTTCTAATTAAACCTAGATCATGGACGTATTCATAATTGGCCAAGATCACCCGTAATTTATTAATGGTTTGAGTGTTACATTGACGAGATGAGATCTGTGAAGCGGCATTTATTGCTGATGAGATATCTGCAGAGATATGCTCAGCCTTATTTAATAAAACGTTCGAAAATTGCTTTTGGTGTCTTACCTGAAAATAACTTACAGACACATGAAAAACGCAGGTTAGAAAGAACATTAATAAACAAACAATAAGTGGCAATTTGTTAAAGTTTGGTGTTCTTCCCTGCATAGCTCATTACTGTGTTGTTGGTTGCTGTTAAAACTTAATCATATTGTATTATCAAATCAAGTCCTAGAACCTAAAATGGGTAATTATTTTTTGATAAATTGATCCAGCTCGTAAGTCTACTTAAAAAAATAACAACAAAGTTTCAATAATGCCTCACTTACACCTTAAACTTACCCACTAAATCAGTCAGGGTATTCGATAACAGGTTTAGTTTCTCTCCATTACCTCTTGCACTATCGGCAATTTCGCTTACATCATCAGCCGCATTTTTAATTTCAACAACATTGCGGTTAATGTCTTCGGCTACATGCTGTTGCTCTTCGGCTGCAGTGGCAATTTGTGTATTTAAATCGCTAATATTGACGATAGACGCGGTTATTTCACTAAATTGTTGCTGTGCTGAATGAGCTAGATCAACCGCTTTATTTGTACGGTTTAAGCTGGTTGTCATCTCTTTTGACACTTGATCAGACATCTTACGTAACGTATCTAACTGACTTGCTATTTCTTCTGTCGATTCTGAGGTCCTTTGTGATAACGCACGTACCTCATCTGCAACTACCGCAAAACCTCGACCATGGTCGCCTGCCCTCGCCGCTTCAATTGCTGCATTTAAGGCTAACAAATTGGTTTGCTCTGCAATGCCTCTTATCACGCTTAATATCGACATGATGTTTTCGCTTTCAGCGTCGAGTTGGTTTATATCTTGAGTTGCTTTAGTTATCACCTCAGACAAAGACACAACACTATCAACCGTTTCAGATATAACACTTTGCCCAAGCTCAGAGGCCTGCTGTGTTTGCGATGCAAGTTCGGCTGCATTGGCACAACTAGCAGATACTTCATTAGCAGTCGCTGCCATTTCATTAATCGCTGTGGCCGCCATTTCAAGGGCTTGTTGTTGCTGTGATGTTGAGCCAGATAATTGCGCCGCCTGTGATGATGTTTGCGCTGAGGTATCACTTACATTTTGCGCACAATCATTAATTTGCGTGACTAAATCCGATATTAGGTTCAAAAATAAGTTAAAGCTGTTAGCCAGTTTGGCCGTTTCATCACGTGTTTTAATCACTAAACGTTTAGTTAAATCACCACCACCTTGCGATATCTCGGTAAGACCATCACTTACTTCAACAATAGGTGCAGAAATTAATTTAGAAATATAGCTAGCAACTAAAATGAACACAGCAATCAAGATTGCACTGATAACTAAAATAGTAATCGTCATTGCGTTTGCAGCACTCATCACTTCAGATTTTTCAACTAAACCTATAAATTTCCAGCCTAGTTTTTGCGAGGTGTAAATATTCGCTAAGTAATCTTTGCCATTAATGTCAATTTCAAATTGCCCCTGATTATTATCAGCGAGCTGTTTGTATTTTCCGTTATTGACTTGTGCTAGCTGCTTAAACCTGTAATCAGCATTTTTAACGTCAACCAGTACGTTGCCACTATCTTCAATCAACATTAAATAGCCAGTTTCACCAAGTTTAATGTTCGCAATAATATCGGTAAGGCCCTGCAAGGATACATCCATGCCCTGCACACCAATAAACTCTCCTGCTTGTTTAATCGCTTTAACAGTAGAAACAATGACCATGTCATCGGCTGCCCAATAATAGGCATTGGTTCTTACCGTTTTACCACCTGCTGCTTTGCCTGTTTCGTACCAAGGCCTTACTCTTGGATCATAATTCGCTGTAACTTCACCCTCTGGCCATTGAATATAACCGCCTTGCTCATTACCCATATAAATATATGCAAGTCCCGGGTGGGTGGCGCCAAAGTGATCAAACAAACTAAAGGCGTTTTGTTCGGTGTTACTACCACTTAAATGATCAAGCATCTCTGCATTAGGTGACTGCAAATGGGCTTTAACGCCTTGCTTGGCATCTAAGATAGCGGCATGGGAAGCAAGGTAATCGACGTTTTTCTCGATTTCGGCAAAAAACATACTGATACCATTATCGACTTGTCTTGCTTCTCTTTCACTAAGTTCGGCAAAACTATCGAGGGCTTGCTGTCTTGTTTGTGTAATTACAAGCACAGCAATGATGATGAGCGGCAGCGCAATGGCTGACGCAAAGGCGAGTTTTAATTTTTTTGAAATGTTCATAGCCAACTTCCAACTAAGCAGTTAAGAAAATATAGTGAGGGCTTGGAAGTTCGGCAAATAATTAAGTGTTTATTTTTTCGGTGCAAAGTAGATTAGGGTAAATAAAATCAATGAGTTTTAAATATCTTCTAAGATTGCTTTAACTCGAAACTTACCTTCTCTAAATATGACATTTAGTTGACAGATACACGGAATGTACTAACTTTAGTTTTAGTAGTTAACATGCTTTTAACAAAGCAGTGCTTGATACTTTCCAACCAATTGGCAGCATTTGCGGGATGCAAATTAGCTGCCTATTCCTACTTCATGTTTAAGCATATAGCTAAGTAAGGCTTGGGCATCTGGGTGTTTATCTGATTTTAACCCTGTTACAACACCTTGTTGATCCGCTGCCGATTTATGCTGGCCTAACTTCTCTTTTGCTTGAATTGAATCAAGTTCGATTTTAATACCAACAATGCCACGAAGTAACTTGGCTTGATAATCAGCTGGCAACAAACAGGTGTCGTTTAAAATACTCGGCTCGTATTGGCTAATTAGCTCATCTAGGCAGGCTAAGGTGTTGTCATCATTGAGGTATTCTACTTTGCCCTGGGCATGCACCGCAGCGTAGTTCCATGTCGATACAGCTGGCTTCTCACTATACCAAGTCGGTGAAATATAACTATGAGGGCCGTTAAAAACCACTAATACACGGGTACCTTGCAAGCTTTTGCCGTGACTATTAGCCCGTGACACATGACCATATAAGGTACCAAACTCGCCCTCATCGGGCTTATAAACTAAAGGTAAATGAGTTGCCTCAAACTCACTATCAACCATCAGTGCAAAGCTGTAGGTTTTAATGAACTGCGACACTCGCTCTGGTGTCATTTTCCATTTATTAGGGGTGTGCATTACTTTCCTTTAGTGCTAAAAAAGGCCAGCAAAATGCTAGCCTTAATATTGAGTTGTGTGATTAATGTTGGCCATCAACAATAATGCGTAACATGCGACGAAGTGGCTCAGCTGCACCCCATAACAGTTGATCACCAACCGTAAACGCACTGATATACTCTGGGCCCATCGCTAATTTACGAATACGACCTACCGGAATAGACAGCGTGCCAGTTACTTTTACAGGTGTTAAGTCTGTAGCAGTAATATCACGATCATTCGGGATCACTTTTACCCACTCATTGTGAGAAGCAAGAATTTCTTCAATTTGCTCAACGCTAATGTCTTTGCGCAGCTTAATTGTCATTGCTTGTGAGTGACAACGCATTGCGCCAATGCGAACACATAAGCCATCAACGGGTACTGGTTGCTCGCTGCTACCTAAAATTTTGTTTGCTTCAACTTGCGCTTTCCACTCTTCTTTACTTTGACCGCTTGGCATTGGTACATCAATCCAAGGGATAAGGCTACCAGCTAGAGGAACACCAAACTGGTCTTGTGGTAAATCGCTTGAGGCAATTTTTTCGGTGACTAACTTATCAATCTCAAGAATCGCAGCATTTGGATCTGCAAGCTTGTCTGCCACTGTTTCGTGAATTGCACCCATTTGCGCAATTAACTCTTTCATGTTGCGTGCGCCTGCACCAGAAGCCGCTTGATATGTCATAGGGCTTACCCATTCAATCAAGTCTTGTTCAAATAAACCGCCTAGGGCTAATAGCATAAGTGATACGGTACAGTTACCGCCCACATAGGTTTTAACACCTTGCTCTAAGCCTGCACTGATAACGTCTTTGTTTACTGGGTCTAGCACAATAATACTGTCGTCACTCATACGCAGTGCCGATGCCGCATCAATCCAGTAACCTTGCCAACCTGATTCACGTAATTGCGGGTAAACGGCTTTGGTGTAGTCACCGCCTTGGCAAGTAACAATAATATCCATCTTCGCAAGCTCAGCGATATCATTGGCATCTAAAAGCGGTTTAGCAGGACCCGCAAGATCAGGGCCTAATTGACCGGTTTGTGAGGTGGTGAAAAAAGTCGTGTCGATATTAGAAAAATCATTTTCTTGCTGCATACGTTCTAATAACACAGAGCCAACCATGCCCCGCCAACCGACTAATCCTACTTTTTTCATTGTTTGTTCCACTGTTTGATTCATTCAAATTACCTAAACTGTTAAAAATTAAAGTCCATTGCGTGAGAATTTAATTTTTACAGGAGTAATCTAGCATTGCGGCCAAAGCAAAACCAGCGCAAACCGAGTAACATCAAAATTTTTCATCTTAGCATCGGGCAAGCCTCTGGCAGCACGAAGTTAAGCGCACCAACATGCACTTCAAAACGCTGTTGTTTTGAAGTGATTGGCTCGCCATCTAAGTTTATTGGCATTTCTGTTTGTGTTTGCCATTCAAGCCATGGCACTTGAAAGCGTTTTACCCACTGTTGTGATGAATTAGGATAATTGCTTAGCTCTTCGATAACCGCTGGTACATCTGAAATTGTAAATGATGTAAACGCCACTAGGTCAACCAAGCCATCATTTATGTAGGCATGTGGCGCAAGTGGCTGACCACCGCCCGCTTGGCGGCCATTACATACGGCAGCGGCAATAATATCGCCCGAAGTACGTTCACCATCAGGCAGCGTTAACTCGCCACTGTAAGGCACAAAACTTAGCGCTTGTACAAGCCCAGCCAAGGTATACGCGCCACCACCGAGTAAGTTTTTCAGTGCAGGCGGTGTGGTTGCGGTAATTTTTGCCCCAAAGCCAGCACTGGCTACATTTACGAAATAACGCTTATCAACCTCTACCGTATCAATTGCATGCGGCTGCCCCTGTGCGGCAAGCTTCAGTGCTGGCAAGTACTCATGAGGAATATTAGCGGCTGTAGCAAAATCATTCGCTGTGCCCATAGGTAAAATAGCAAGCTCTAAACGTTGTGACTTTTCCAGTTTCATTAATGCATTAACGGCTTCATTAACGGTGCCATCACCACCAGCTACGACAACACGTTTTACACCCTCTGCCACGGCTTCATTAATAAAGCGCTCAATGTCACCGCCTTCATAGGTAACTCGCACTGCAAGTGGCTGACGAGTTCGAAATTGACCGATGGCACCACGAAGCTGCTCATCAGCCGCTTTTTTACCATTTATAATTAACCGTAAGTCCATTTTTAATCCCTGTTTAAACACGTTGAACTACCATAACACGCAATGGTTTAATATACCCAAACTACCTCAAGATGCGAGTTTCAGTTGGAATTAAAAGCGATTTAGGCAAGGCATTGATTGCAAGTAATAGTGGTTCTATTGTTAAAATCAATAACGCAGTATAAATCGCTTTTAAACCAACCCTTTGGGCGCTTCACAGGCACTTACTCTCATCGTTGTTACTTCTTAAAAGGGACTGCCATTCTTGCAAAGTAACGCCTTGATAATAAGCACCTGTGAAACGCTGAATTCTGCATCTTGAGGTGGTTTGGGTATAGAAACAAAAAAGCCCTGCTAGTGCAGGGCTAAATCAACGTTAGGATTTATTATTGTATCCTTCCTTGGGGAGTTTAATTAAAACTCGTAGCTGAAGCCTAAGCTAAACTTAGTGCCTTCTTCTTTCTTCCAAAGCGATAAACCTTCTTGTTCAATTTCTTTATCTTGACCAAGGATGTTTTCAATTTTGAACTTAACTTTTGTGTTGAAGTTCGGGAAGTAAGAGTAAACTAGATCAAGCGAATGAAATGGCTTTTCTTCAGCATCTTCATTACCGCGAGTACCCGGTACAATAATACGTGGACCAAACACGTTATATACAAGTGATGTCGAATGGAAACCATCAGCAGAGTCATAACCCATCTGTAAGTTTGCTACCCACTCAGAGTGACCCACTAAACGGCGCTCATCGTTAGTAACAATGTTAGACACTGTATCTGCATCAAGTGCATCTTTTAATTGCTGCTCAAACAACGAATCAGCGCCGTCAGAATCATCAATACCTAGTTTCACAGTTGAATCAGATAGCGTAACGTTACCCGACAAGAACACACTCGACCAATCTGCACTGATAAAGCTAAAGTCAGTCAAGAAATCAACTTCAATACCAGTTAACTCACCAGATTCAGCGTTTGCAGTTAATAACTGTGGCGCAGCACCACCTACACCTGCAAGCTCTACCATTTCAATAGGGTTTGTAATGTCTTTGTAGAACAGTGCAACTGATAGGTTATTACCTGATGCCATATACCATTCAAAACGGAAGTCAGCATTTTTCAGTTTTGAACTTTGTAGTGTCGGTGAACCACGAACTAAGAACTCTGTTAATGGGTCAACGAAGAACGTAGAACTTACATCACGCATATCTGGGCGAATAGTTGTTTCGCTTAAATTTAAACGAAATTGCATTTCTTCATCCATGATATAAGTCACAGCTAAAGAAGGATAAAAATCGTCTTCTTTAATTGCTACTTCAGCGAGTTCATCCGTTGTTGCATCAAATAAGTTACTATGCGCCTTAAATGGTACTGATACTTGGGCAAAATCTTCCCAACGAACACCACCGGTAATACGCCACGTGTTGTCTAGGAAGTAATCAGCCATAAAGTAATAAGCATCTAACTTATGTGCCGCACTGTATTTATCACCGTCTGTTGTTCTGTCATCAAAAATGCCAGAACCCGTTGAGCTTGCATAGAAAGCATCATTATTGATGTTATCGTAAGCAAAAATCTCATCTAAACGTGAACCAAATGAATAATCATCTGAAATACCGCGGTGTGTAATACCGAATGTGGTGTTGTTTGCTGTACGGGTTTTCTCTGAGAAATCGCCACCCACTTTTAGCTCAAGCTCATAGCCTTCACCATAAAATGGCATACCCATGTTCCAACCCCAGGTATCAACTTCGTCATGAAGCACTTGGAATTCACGTGTTACGTTAGTTGCTGAAACGTCTTGTAATTGCTCAGAAACAAACACACCATCGTCGTAGTTACGTTGGAGAACAGCGTCTACACCACCTGGTGCATCACGGTTTGCACGGCTTGTACCGGCGTACCAATCAACAAACAAGTTGTTAAAGTCGATAAAGTTGTGTGTACCTTTTAGTTGGCTAGAGAACATTTCACGCTCTTCATACACAACATCAACACGGCGAAGGTCACGTACACCTTCTTCCGTTTCGTTGGCATCATAGAAATTACGATTACGAACACGGTCACGCATGTCATGCAGGGCAATATTAGTCAGTTCAATTTTATGGTTTGAATTAAACTCATAACCAATATTGAAGGTACCGCTCCAACGCACATTTTGTTCAGTCGATGTACCATCGTAATACTGAGCAAAACACTTGTCTTCACACCCTAAGCTGCCGAGGTTTGTACCACTTTTTTCTTGTGCTACTTCCCACTCATTTTCGTAAGAAACCGCAGCTAACACACCAAATGTACCCATTTCACTTTCAAAGCGATCGCCTAGTGAAACTGAAAAGCTCATTTCAGGATCAACGTCTTTTTCAGTTGCTGAAATGTTCCAATCAAGCGCCGACATCAATGCTTGGCGTTCAGCCAGTGTTGTGTTTATATCGCCTTCAAGGCCCGCCCCATAAAAGGCATCGATGAACTCACTTGGTAACGCACGAGTACCATCATCACGCCCCATCCAGTCATCATCACCACCTTCATAGAAGTAGCCTGTATCACTGTTATTGGTGTTATAAGAAGTACCGATATCGACTTTAAATAAAAAATCAGTCGGAATTGATTTAGTTCTAATATTTACGTTACCACCACCAAAATGCGCAGGCATATCGGGTGAAAACGATTTTTGAACACTTAAACTTTCAATAATATCTGATGGAAATAAGTCAAGCGGTACAACTGAGCGAGTTGGATCAGGACTTGGTACATACATGCTATTAAGCTGAGTACTCGAATATCGCTCACCTAGACCACGAACATAAATGAACTTGCCATCAACAAGTGTCAAACCTGTTACACGACGAAGTGCCGATGCAGCATCGCCATCACCAGTACGAGAGATTTGCTCTGCACCCATGATATCGGCAACGAAAGCTTGATTTTGACGCTCTTGAAGAACCGCGCCGGCACTCCCTTTTAAACGCTGTCCTACAGCAACCACTTCTTCAATTTCTTGTGCTTCATCTGCTGCATAGGCAGTGCTCACTGATAAGCCAACTAATGCTGCAAGCACTGCGTGATTTATCTTTGAACGCACAAGTTTAGAGGGGGTAAAAGATTTCATTATTATACTCCGAAAACAAAACTAGAAGCTGGCCGGGGTTGCCCCCGACCATGGATTAGAAGGGCTTAGTTAAGACCTACTTTTACCCAACCTGCTGTCCAGTCTGTTTGCGCATCCATTGCACCTATGTAATCTACTTGGTCGAAGAAGCTATTTAGGCTTGAAGCATCAAAACCGTTACCAAGTAGTGCTGATTCTGCACTTGGTTGATAGCCGTTAGAGCTTAGACCTAACATTGCTGCGTCCATGATAGAGTTACCTTCTTGGCCTTCGAACCAAGATTGAACATTACCCGTACCAATTGCTTGGCTTGAGAAGTTGTTATCTGTTGCACATGCAACTACTGAGTGGCTGATAGTAAGTGAACCATCTTCAGCGCGAGGTGCTGAATCTGCGCCAACTCGTAAGCAGTTTTTATAACCTTCGCCACCTGTTACTACTACGTTTTTCAGCATACCTGCAGTACCTGCACGTAAACGGATACCGTTTACACCATCTGCACCGATGATAGTTACGTTAGAGATAGTAGGAGTTGTTAAAGGTGATGCATCTGAATCAAACTCTGAGTTATCAGCTTCAATTGCATTGTCACCTTCAGATGAAGACTGCTTGATTAATACGTATTGTGCATTACCAGTCCAACCGAATGACCAATCTAGCGAGTCATCACCAATGTTTGTTAGTACTAAGTGGCTGATGCTTGCAGTACCACCGAAGAACTCAACACCGTCATCAAGGTTTTCGTGAACGTGGATATAATCAAGTTCAGTTTGGCTACCAACACCTGCAAGTGAAATACCGTTAAGCTCATCACCGTTACCAAGTGTTTTACCTGCTTGTTTTACAACAACATACTTAAGTGTACCTGAGTTATCTTCTGGTTGATTACCACCGAATTGACCAGCATCACCTTCTGCAGCAACACCACAGTTTGCTAGTTCATCAGCCGTTGTTTCACCCACTTGGTCACCACAAGAGTTAGCTGGTGCGTTACCAAGAAGCACTACACCACCCCATTGACCAATGCCTGTTTCAGCACCTGTCATATCTTGGATAGATGTCATAACGATTGGTTGAGTTGCAGTACCTACCGCTTCAATCTTCGAGTCACGACGAACAACTAAGAAGTCATCACCGCTTTCACCGATTAGCGTTGTACCAAATTGAACATAAAGCGTTGCACTATCTGTACGGTCACCACCCACTGCCGTGCGGCCTTTAAGGATCCAGTGAGCATCGTTAGTTAATGTCACGTCAGATGTGAAAACAACATCTTGTGCTAACTGATAAACTGGCTTATCGGTAATTTGTGGGAAGCTTGCAGAAACATCAGTTGCTAAACCTTGCTCCATTGCGTTTGTGATATCAGCAGGGAAGCTAGGGTTAACAGCAACTGTCCAACCTTCCATCCAGTTGTTGTCACCGTCAAATGCACCAATGTAGCTTGTTTTAGTGAAGAATGGGTCAAGGTCTGACGCATCAACACCTGCACCTAATAGCGGCGAGCTTGATTTAGGCGTGAAACCATCTGTAGCAAGGTTTAATGTCGCTGCAGTAAGTGTTTGGTTACCAGTTTGACCTTCGAACCAAGACTGAACATTACCAGAACCGATTGCTTCAGAACCGAAGTTATTGTCTGCACTACATGCTACCACTGAATTCTCGATAGAAAGCTCACCAGATTCAGCATTTGCTACAGAGTCAGAACCTACACGTAAACAGTTTTTGTAACCTTCTGGGCCTGTCACAACCATGTTACGGATAACACCCGCAGTACCTGCACGAAGACGAACACCGTTTTTATCGTCAGCACCAACAATCGTTACGTTTGAAAGTAGTGGCTTAGTTAATGGTGTAGCGTTTGAATCGAATTCTGAGTTATCTGCTTCGATTGCATTGTCACCTTCAACAGATGATTGTTGGATATAAACGTTCTGTGCGCGACCTGTCCAACCAAATGACCAGTCAAACGCGTCATCACCAATATCAGTTAGTACAACGTTACGAACGTTGACAGTACCACCGAAGAACTCGATACCATCGTCAAGGTTTTGGTGAACCTGGATGTATTCAACTTTTGTTTTAGAACCAACACCTGCGAATGAGATACCATTTAGCTCATCGCCATTACCCAGTGTTTTACCTGCGTGTTTAACAACAACATAACGAACAACACCCGAGTTGTCTTCTGCATCATCACCACCGAATTGACCTGCATCACCTTCAGCTGCAACACCACAGTTTGCTAGCTCTTCAGGTGTTGTTTCACCTTGTTGATCACCACATGAGTTAGCCGGTGCATTACCAAGTAATACTAAACCACCCCATTGGCCGATGCCTGTCTCTGCACCTGTCATATCTTGGATAGATGTCATAGTGATTGGTGCTGTTGCATTACCATTTGCGTTAATTTGTGAGCCACGACGAACAACTAAGAAGTCATCACCTGTTTCACCAATTAATGTAGTACCCGCTTGAACATATAATGTTGCGCTATCAGTACGGTCACCACCTACTGCTGTACGACCATTTAAGATCCAGTGAGCGTCATTTGTTAATGTTACATCTGCAGTGAAGGTTGTATCTTCAGCTAAGCGATACACTGGTTTGTCAGTAATTTGTGGGAATTCAGATGAAACGTCTGTCGCAAGACCTTGCGCCATTGCATTTTCGATATCCGTTGGGAAACCGCCATTGATAGCAACAGTCCAACCTTCCATCCAGTTATTTGTTGCGCTAAATGCACCGATTTGACCATTCGCTAATAATGGTGAACCCGCTAAAGGCATATACCCATTATCATCTAGCATTAAATCTGCTGGAGTAAGAGTTTGGTTACCGTCTTGGCCTTCAAACCATGCTTGTACAGTACCACCATTAATTGTTTCGCTACCGAAGTTATTAGCAGCTGTTTGACAAGCAACAACTGAGTTAGTGATAGTTAGAGAGCCATCTTCTGCACGAGGCACTGAATCAGAACCAACACGTAAACAGTTTTCATACGTTGCAGGGCCTGTAACGAAAACGTTTTTCAGCATACCTGCAGTACCTGCACGTAGACGAATACCATTGTTACCTTCAGCACCCACGATTGTTACATTTTCAATGGTAGGGTTAGTCAGTGGTGTAGCGTCTGAATCAAACTCTGAGTTATCCGCTTCAATAGCGTTGTCACCTAAGTTCGCAGCTTGTTGAATGTATACGTTTTTCGCCGTACCAGTCCAACCAAATGACCAATCTAGTGAGTCATCGCCAATGCTTGTAAGTACCACGTTACTTACGTTTACTGTACCACCAAAGAACTCGATACCATCATCTAAGTTTTCGTGTACTTGAATGTAATCAACAGTCGTTGCAGAACCAACACCAGCAAATGAAATACCGTTTAATTCGTCACCATTACCCAGTGTTTTACCTGCATGTTTAACAACTAAGTATTTCAATGTACCAGAGTTATCATCTGCAACGTTACCACCAAATTGACCTGCATCACCTTCTGCAGCAACACCACAGTTTGCAAGTTCGTCTGCAGTTGCTTCGCCTTCTTGGTCACCACATGAGTTTGCAGGTGCATTACCAAGAAGTACTAAACCGCCCCACTGACCGATAGACGTCTCAACATTAGTCACATCTTGAATCGAAGTCATTGTGATTGGCTGGCTTACAGTACCTACTGATTCGATTTGTGAACCACGACGAACAACCAAGAAGTCATCACCCGATTCACCGATTAATGTAGTACCTTGTTGGATATATAAAACAGCGTTATCAGCGCGGTCATTACCTACAGCTGTACGACCATTTAAAATCCAGTGAGCATCGTTTGTTAGTGTTACATCAGCTGTGAATGTAGTGTCTGCTGATAAACGGTAAACTGGTTTATCTGTAATCGCTGGGAATTCTGAAGAAACATCTGTTGCTAAACCTTGTGTTAAAGCATTTTCGATGTCAGTTGGGAAACCAGTCGTTGCGTTTTGAGAATCATCACGACCTGATTGGTCGCCGCCGTTATCACCATTGTCACCACCATTATCGATGATGTTTGTGACGTTATCGCCTTCGTTGACAGTGGTGTCGCCTTCTTTAACGACTAAATCACCACCACAACCAGCTAAAGAAACTGCTGCAGCTACCAAACTAACTTTGAATAAGTCAGATAATTTCATTGTTCACTCCGTTAAGATAGATATTTAATTATTGTGTTAGCGCATAAACTCAAGTCACCAAAAAGCACTGGCACTTAATGCTTTTGGGTCACTTGAGTTTTAAACTGCGACTACCTTACGGGAGCTGTATGACAAACTAGTTACACTTTAATAAACATAAAATGACAATATTAATTATATAAAAAAGAGTAAGTTAGTTAATTTTAGGAACGGAAAAAAGCCGCCCGAAGGCAGCTTTGGTGTTGCGATTATAAATTAGTTCTTTTGTACGCTTACCTGTTGAATACGATTTAGAGTAAAGCGGTACGTAATGTTTCGGCGTGCACTTTTTCACGCTTCACATACTTGATCCATTGCTCAGCTAAACGCTGCGACTTTTTGTGTTTTTCCGCTTGCTCAAACGCTAAAATCGAGGCATCAAAGTTTTGTAAATTGTACTGCGCCATACCTAAGGCAACATATACATTTGATTCAAACTCTAAGCCGCCTTTATCAAGGGCTTTACGTGCTGCATCCGCTGCTTCTTCGTATTTTTCAAGGTTAATGCTTACCTCTGCAATACGTTGTTCGTACTGACCATGCGTTACTAAATCAGCGGCTTTTGCAAAGTAAGCAAGTGACTTTTCAGCTTCTTTTGCTTGTACCATTGCTTCTGCAACAAAGGCATAGTTTTTCGCTGATTTTTCAGCGACACCGTCTTGCATAGCTTTACTCATCACGTTCGCCGCTTTAAAAGCCAGGCCGTTGTATAAATACACTTGTGATAATTGACGTAAATCTGATTTAGATTTCATGAAACCTTGTTGATATGCCGCTTCTAAAATCGCTAATTGCTTTTTCTCTGCGCCTGTTTCACCGTACATGCCACCTAACTGAACCCAATACTCTGGCTTGTTGTAAAGCTTAACTAAACGCTCAAGTACCTCGACCACTTTGTCAGACTGATTAAGTGAGTAGTACATTGCACGTTGTAAGATTAACCAGTTTTCTTTCGGCATCTCACCTTTGCTGTCGGCTTGTGCGATAGCTAAGTTAATGTTCTCAATGCCTTTTTGGTAATCTTTAAGCTGATAATACGCTTGAGATTTCAATACATAATAAGCATCTGTTTTAGGCTTGTCGTTAATCACATCCCACTGTGCTAAATATTTGATTACCTTTTCGTAATCGCTATTAGCCATGGCAAGTTGCGCTAAGCTAAAGGTGGTGCTTACACGTAATGTTTCAGGAATCGCATCTTCGTTTACTACTTTTTCAAACGACGCAATTGCTTTATCAAGGTCGTTTTCGTTGTAGTAAATAAAACCATAGAAATTATGCATCATGGCAATTTCATACGAGTTCATGCTCGAAGAGCGCTCTTGAATACTATCAAGAGCTTCTAGCCCTGCTTTTGCATCACCATCATCAGCCAGCTTTTGTGCTCGTGCTAATTGGCTATACACTTTTTCGCGCAGTGCAGGTACTCGTTTAGTTTTTTGTTCTTGTGCGTAAGCCGTTGCCAGTGTGACACCTGGTAACATGCTAACAACGCTTGGGACTACAAGGCTGCTTGTGAAAGCAGCCGCGCAAATCACGGCAACTTTTAAAGGTTTCATAATCGCATTCCTCTTTTCTAACCGTTAATTTGGAAAGAAATTTTGTTCTGTACGCCCGCTACTTCAACAGCTTCACCGTTAACAACGCGCGGTTTATATTTAAATTTAAGTGCTGCATCCATCGCAGCGCGGTCAAACAGTGACTCTGGTTCTGCTTTAATAACTTTCGGGTCACGTACTGTGCCTTGCCTGGTTACTGTAAACTCAACAATCACATAGCCTTCGATCCCACGCGATAAAGCTCGGCGCGGATAAACAGGCGCTACTTTTACAATCGGTAAGTATTCACCGTCGCTTGATTCAAGGGCTAAGCCGCCAGCTAAGTTAACGTCGGCTTCAACACTGGCACCAAAGTCAAAGTTGGCATTGCTCGCGTTAGGATCACTGTTTTGCATTTGCGGTGATTCCATTGGCGGAGGCGGCTCTTTTGGCGTTGGTGGCTTTTGCGGTTTACGTTCTTTCTTTTGCACTGTCTCTT
Organism: Pseudoalteromonas sp. BZA4; assembly: GCF_040104395.1. Taxonomy (NCBI): domain Bacteria; kingdom Pseudomonadati; phylum Pseudomonadota; class Gammaproteobacteria; order Alteromonadales; family Pseudoalteromonadaceae; genus Pseudoalteromonas; species Pseudoalteromonas sp. BZA4. The sequence continues at coordinate 24,209 of NZ_JBECOT010000018.1, read as the reverse complement.
CTTTTTTCAGACGAACAAAATCAAGTACGTTTCCTTTTACGGGCTCAGACATGGCCCCTTCACCACCGGTGATCAGTGCCTGCATGCCTAAAAACAGCATAACAGTCACGATACCAGCGATGATTAATGCAACTATATAACGCATCGCTCACATTCCTTATGATGCTTCTTGCGCAGCAATCGACACATCAAATGCGCCTGCAGCACGCGATGCATCCATTACTTTAATAAGTACATCGGTTGTGGCTTTTTTATCAGCTTGAATAACCACGCTACCTTGTGGATTTTCAGCTTTTAAGCGCTCGATATTTGCTTGTACTGCACGAACATCTACTTGGCGTTTGTTGATCCAAATCTCACCTTTGTCAGAAATAGCAACTAAGATGTTGGCACGCTCTTTTTTCACTGCCGTTGCTGCTTCTGGGCGGTTTACATCAATACCGGCTTCTTTTACGAATGATGCTGTTACGATAAAGAAGATAAGCATGATGAAAACAACGTCTAGCATTGGCGTCATGTTGATTTCTTCAGCGTCGTCTTCTTGAAATAAGTTACCTAGTGGCGCTCTCATTGTTAGTCTCCTAATGGGTGATACTCACATCACCCTAAAATTCGTTTAGTGGTCTAAGACCATGTTGTCTTCAAGTAATTGCACTTCGCGTTTTGCACGACGTTGTAAGAACGTTGATGCGAAAACCCCTGAAAGTGCACCCACCATGCCGGCCATTGTTGGGATAGTGGCTTTAGACACCCCTGATGCCATCGAACGTGCACTGCCTGTGCCTGTAATTGCCATTACATCAAATACTTCGATCATGCCGGTTACGGTACCTAACAGACCTAAAAGTGGACATAACGCAACCATTACGTTGATTAGCGCAAGGTTATTATTTAGTTGCATGCCAGCGCGTGAAATCATCGCTTGGCGAATTTGCTCTGCGTTCCAGCTGTTACGCTCTGCTCTATTGCTCCAAGTGCTTTTTACGTCTTTCTTGTAGCGTTTAAAGCCACCAAAGAAATACATAAAACGCTCAAGTATCAATAACCACATCGCGAAGATGAGGACCCCGATGACCAAGAGAACTTGGCCACCTGTGTCGAGGAAATCACGTAGAGCATTGATTGCATCAATCAATAGCACCATGATTTATGCTCCTTTCTCGCTTCGCTCTGCGATGATACCTGCGCTTTGCTCTTGTAAAATCAACAGCATATTTTTAGAACGCGTGTTAAGAAGTGTGTATAAGAATACTGTTGGGATAGCCACAACCAGACCAAGTACCGTTGTTACAAGTGCCTGAGAAATACCACCCGCCATTAGTTTAGGGTCACCTGTACCGAACAAGGTAATTGCTTGGAAGGTGTTAATCATACCGGTTACCGTACCTAGTAGACCAAGTAGTGGTGCTACTACAGAGATAATCTTAATTAGTGTCAGGTTACGAGTAATTTTTGGCATTTCACGAATGATAGCTTCACTTAATTTAAGCTCAAGCGTGTCGTACGCTACATCTGGGTACTGGTCTTTCACTTTCATTACGCGACCAAGTGGGTTGTCATCACGTGCCACTGTGTCTTTAAGCTGACGACGGATTTTGCTACCCATAATCATCAGAGATACAAAACGCTCAAGTGCAATTAGTAAAGCGATTAAGCCAACACCTAAGATGATGTAACCAACCGTACCACCTTGGTGAACTTGCTCTTCAGTGTCTGGTGCTTGTACTAAAAGGCCTAAGATTGAACCACCTGTAGGGTCAAGTGCGAACGGTACAACACCTGAATTTGCTTGCTGTAAATCAGCTGCAGTTGCTGTGTAACGGCTGCTTGGCTGACGCGTAAGCTGGCTGATTGTATCTGTAGCCGGTGTGTACTCAAGGTATTTACCATCTGCGATTAAGTTAAATGCACCAACACGCACCACTTCTTTTTGTGCTTTGCTGCCACCTTCAACGATTACATCTGTTGTAAAGCGAGATACTTTACCTTGCTCAGTCATTTCGCGTTGTAATTCAAACCATACTTTTTCGATATCATCGATAGAAGCAAGCTTTGACGTTGAACCCATTTTTTGTGCTAGCTCATCCATGAAGTTACTACGACCAGGAAGCTCTGCAGAAACAACTGACGTCATGAATTTATTGCTTGAATCGCCCGCTACTTGTTGTAACACACCGAATAGCTCTTTAAGTGAACCCATACGGTTTGAAAGTGTGTCTGTTAAGTTAGCAAGCTTTACTTCGTTTTCTTCAAACTGAGTTTCTAAACGCTCTGATTCGTTTAGCATTGCTGTACGTTTTGCTTGTGTATCTTTAAGCATTTGTACTTGTTCGTTTTGACGCGCCATGAACTCTTGTTCACGTTGTTTATTTTCAGCGCTTTGCTGTGCTTTACCTTGCTCTAATGTTCTTAGTAATGAGTCTAAATCCATTGGCTCAGCCGCTAGGCTGCTACCAGCAAAACCAAGGCCAGCTGCAAACACGGCCATTTTTGTCATTTTCGTTAATAATTTCATCTCAAACCTCTTATTCAGCAGCGTGGACTGGCAGTGTTAACATATCTGGGGCAAGTTGCTTACGTGCAATGCGTAAACCTTTGTTGATTTGGCTGATTGCAGAATCTGGTAATTCAACAAACGATTTTGTTTCTTTATCCCAGCTACCTGCTTTTTTGCCGTCGCGTGTTAAATAAATAAGTTCTAAACGACCGATACGTAAGAAATCCACTTCGCGCTCTTGGCCATCTACATTCAGTAATGATGTGTACGCTTCGATAGTGCGACCGTAATCAACTTCTACTTGGTAAGCTTCAAGTAAGCGGCGGAATTTTTCACTAGAAGTGATGTCTGCGCGGTCCATCATTTCTTTTAATGATGCAATACGCTTGCTACGTTCTTCAGTTAAGAAAGGCACGTCTAGTGCAACAAATTGCTCAAGACCTGTGATCATACGCATCATTAACGGCGTAATTTGACGCTCAATAACTGATACCTGATCCATTGACTCGTTTAACGCGTCCATTTCTGCAATTTGGTTGTTTAATTGCTTAGTAAGTTGCGCGTTATAAACAGTTAAGCCGTCAATTTCTTTATTAAGGGCTTTGAATTGTTGTAAACGACCTTGCATTGAATCTGCAATCTTGTCGATTTTAGTTTGTGATTGCGCTGCAGATTTGTTTATCTCGCTGCTTTTATCAATTACTTTATCTAGATCGTTTGCATGTACTGCTGCAGATGCCGCTACAATACCTGCTAAAATCAGTGGTTTAACGCCTTTCATCGCATACACCTTTACTCGTTAAGTTAGCTTAATTTGCTAGTTGGGTTGTTTTATTGTGCGAAAGGATAACGATGAAAAATGACAAGCATGTTGCGCAAAAAATACAAAAATATGACAGCTGTAACAATTAGTTTATATTGCGCAAAGATAAGGCAAAAGTTGCAGGCTTTCGGGGACTAAATATGGGATAGGATTTGCTGATAAGTGCTTTGCCAGTCTAGGTAATTAACAGGGACAGCAGCGTAGAGGCCTTTATTTTCAAGGACTAAAGAAGGAAAACCTTGAATAGGTAAACTTCTCGCCTGGTTTATTTCGGCCAAAAGTAACGAATTTATTCTTTCACCTTCAATTTCGTTAATAAATGCATTTTTTTCTAACCCTATTTGCTCAGCAAGGCTTGCAAGGGTGCTGATGTCAGATGGATTTTGTGCATCTAAGTAGTAGGCTTTTTGAATGGCGAGTAGCATCTCGTGCTCTTTATTGTGCTGCCTTGCAACAAGCACTGCACGGCATGCAGGGTAAGTAGAGCGGCGTGGTTGCGCGGTATGCCAAAACTCATGATTGAATGGCGTGCCAAGTTGCTGTTCAATACGTTGCCATGTTTGCTGTAAAAACTGCTGCATCTCTTTAGGCATTGGCTCATCTGAATCAGGCGCAAGGCCACCTACTTTATATTCAATAGCAAGTTTATCACCAAGGGCAGCTTTTAGTTTTAACCAGGTTTCTCTGTAGCCCCAACACCAACTACACATTGGGTCATATACATAAATTAGCTTTGCCATTTAGCTTATCTCAGTTAAATCAGAGACCACTACATTACGCCCTTTAGCTTTGGCTTTATAGAGGTTGTCGTCAGCTTGTTTAATCGCTTTACTAAATTGGCTACCACGTTCTAGGCTGGCAATACCGATACTACAGGTAATAGTCACAGACTGCCCCACATCATAAGGGATCTGTTTTTCGGCGACATAACTACGCAGTTTTTCAGCCACAGCATGGGCAATGTTAAGCCCAGCTTTTGGCAGCAAAATAATAAACTCTTCACCGCCATAACGGGCTTTTATATCTGTACCACGTAATTTATCGTGCAGCATAGAGGTAAAGGCTATTAATGCCTGATCGCCAAAGTCATGACCATAAGTATCGTTAAGTGATTTAAAGTTATCTAAATCAATTAATAATACCGACATAGGTAAATAATTAGCCGCTTCAGCTTCAAGGCGCGGCTGAATATGCTCATAAATGTAACGACGATTGGCAAGGCCTGTTAGTGGGTCTGTTAATGCATCGCGTTTTTCTATTAAGGTAATATCAGCAATTTTTTGATGGCTTTTTTGTCTAAAGTATTCACTGATCCCAGAAAACAAAATCACCATAGTGAAAGAGGCTAAAAAGCGTGAAGTTTCAACTTGCCCGTAATGCGCTTGGCCAAAGTTGGGGCTAAACAGCAGTGCAACTGCACTAGCATACATAATCCCAACCAACACACTGCCCACTTTTAACCCTAAGGTGACATAAGCCACAATAGGGTAAAACATAAGCCAATATAAAGCGGTGTTTTCTTTGCCGCCGGTGTACACCAAAGCTACACAGAGCAGCAAAATGATCGATAAAATAATGCAGCTTACAGAGACTAAAGCACCAGTGCGAAAGTAATAGAGCATACACAGCACAATAGTGACATCGCTCACCACTAACATAATAGTGAGCGGTAAGGCGTAAATTTGATAGTTAGATAACACTAACGAAGTGATTAATACGATGGCAAAAAAAGCCATGGCAAATAACGTGAAGGCACGACGCTGTTTATCCGCCGTGTCGACACTGTTTAACGTAATGGCATTAAGCCAATTTTGATCCAAAATTGCAGTCTCTTAACAACTAAACTTTAAATTTAAGTACCAATTGTTCAAGCTCATAGAACTGGGCTTTCAATTTAGTGCACTCATTCAAGGTGTTATTAAGATTACTTTGACCTTGATTTGAAAGCTCACTAATTGAGTGTATGTCACTGTCTAAACTTTGAATCACTTGATTTTGCTCAGTCGTGGCATTGGCAACACTGTGGTTCACCTCATCAATTGACTCAATGGCACGGGTTACCTCTGCCATTTTATCGCCAGCTACATGAGCTTGCTCAACACTCTTTTCACTGTCGCGAATACTGGCCGTCATAACTTCAACGGCAGACGCAGAACCTTGTTGTAACTGAGAAATAGTGTCTTCGATTTCTTGTGTTGATTGTTGTGTACGGTGCGCAAGTTGGCGTACCTCGTCGGCTACAACCGCAAAACCACGACCTGCTTCACCTGCACGGGCTGCCTCTATCGCTGCATTAAGTGCTAGCAAGTTAGTTTGCTCACTCACACCTTTGATCACTTCAAGCACTTGGCCGATGCTTACAGTGTGCGCATCTAAACTGTTTATGGTTTTTTGCGCCTGCTCCATATTGCGAGACAAGGCATTAATAGCTGATAAGTTGTCAGCTAATGCAGATTGGCTTTGTAATGATTGGCTGTTAGCACTGGTTGCTAATGTTGACGCATTACTTGCACTATTTGAGATTTCTACCGCACTCGATGTCAGCTCATTGATTGCAGTTGCAACGTTATCAGTACGTTTTGTTTGGTCAGCATACATGTCGAGCGTGCCTTGAGTTTGATTAACTAAACTCTCAACTAAGCGCTCAAGCTCAACGGTGGTATTTTTAACTTGCTCAATTGATGTATGAATTTTCTCGATGAACGCATTAAAGTAATGGCTTAGCTCACCAAACTCGTCATTATTTTCAACCTCAAGTCGGCGGGTTAAATCCCCCTCACCCTCTGCAATATCTTTAATTGCATCGTTTAAGCGTTGCATTGGGCGCATTAAATAGCGAAGTAAAAACTGCATCATTAATACAATCGCCACTATACCCATTAGCATGTAAATAGCTGCCATATTTCTAAATGAGGCAACTGATGAGTAAGCAATTTCTTCGTTGATCACCACACCTAAATACCAATCAACGTTTTGAATTCCTTTGATTTTGGTAAACGATACTAATTTGTCTAAGCCACCTACCTGTACTTCAACAAACTCAGATTGTAACGACAAGCTTTTACCGAATAAGTCACTCATGTTTTTGTCGTTAAATTTAGTTTCTGGGTGGCTTAAAATGCGGCCTTCACTATCTAGTAAAAAGCCATAACCGAACCCTAAAAAGTCAATTTCGTTGACGATTTTAGTAATGGTTTTCATGTCGATGTCGGCACCTGCAACCCCACTAAATACACCATTTGCTTGCATAGGTGCTACAGCTGAAATAGTCAGTTCATTGGTGGTTACGTCAATATACGGGGCAGTAAATGCTGTGTTTGTTTTGTTTTCAACAAGCTTGTACCACGGACGTGTTGTTGCATCGTAGTCTGGCGGTAAGACAACAGATTGGTCGTTTAATACAAAGGTGCCATCCGTGATACCGATGTAGGTATTTTTAAAACTCCCCGCTTTGTCGGCTGTGTTCAGCTGTGTGAGCGTAAGCTCTTTGCTATCACCAAGTTGATAGGTATCAGCAACTGACGAAACAATGGCTAATTTAGCATTTAACCAGTTAGCTATGTTTTGCGACACTGACTGAGAAATCTCTTGAAGAACAAGCGAAAGCTGCTCCTGCGTTTGGCTGCGCATAGAGATGAAGTTATTAATGGTGAATAAACCGAGCACTATCACTAAAACCAGTGATGCAGCCACAGTTACCTTGGTGGTAAATTTAAGAGTGCTTTGCATGACAAACCTGTTTGTTATTTTTTTCGTTGTTAGCCTCTTTATATTTAACAAATTTAAAGCTCTTTGTCTTATAAAATTAAGCTAAAACTAGAAAAACGTTCCTTTTATTAAAGTACGCTTTCTTTGAAAATCAATTACTTTGTTAACGGCAGCCAATTTCACTTCTTAAGTTGTATTAATAAAAAAGCAGCAAAAACCCTTTGGAACGTTCCTATAAATTGTTACTTAAACCGTCCCTGAATACGTATTCATTAAATCATTTTGTCATTTAGTTTTTTTCGGTATAGCAAAAAAATGGCACAAAAAAACCCCGCAACTCAGTGCGGGGTTTTTATTGATAGTAATTTTAGCCGATGCGTTTTTTCCAGCTATCAGCTAAACGTACAACATTTAAGCCATACCAAGCGATAAATGCATAACAAATCACTGGTACAAAGAAGCTTTGTTGGATGTTTACTGTATCAGCGACTACACCTTGTACTAATGGTACTAAGGCACCACCTACAATTGCTAAACATAACCAACCAGAACCTTTACTGGTTAGTGAGCCTAAACCTTCAATAGCAACAGAGAAAATAGTCGGGAACATAATTGAGTTGAATAAACCAATTGCAAGTACTGAGTAAAGCGCGACATCACCTTCAGTGAATATAGTCACTAACAGCAATACAATAACCATCATGGCATTAAAGAATAACGCTTTTGAAGGCGCAATCTTTTGCAGAGCTGCAGAGCCAATGAAACGACCCACCATTGCACCACCCCAATAATAAGCAATTAGGCTTGCAGCCGCATGCTCTTCAAGGCCAGCGATGTGTTCTTCACCAAAGTAGTTTACTAAGAAGCTACCAATTGAAACCTCTGCACCTACGTAACAGAAGATACCTATAACACCCATCATTAAATGAGGTGCTTCGGCAAGGCTGTGGCCTTTCGCTTTACAGTCTTGCTCTTCTGTATGCTCTGCAATCACTGGTAATTTAAAGAAAGCAAATACTACAGCAATGGTCAGTAGTGCTGCTGCAAGCATAAGGTAAGGCACTTTTACAGATTCTGCAGTTGCTGCGTTTGCAGCTAATGTGCCTGCTGTACCAAAGAATAATATACCACCCACATATGGACCAACTGTGGTACCTAGTGAGTTAAGTGCTTGTGCTAAATTTAAACGTGACGACGCCGTTTTTTCAGGACCTAACGCCACAACATACGGGTTAGCAGATACCTGTAATACGGTAATACCTGCTGCTAGAACAAATAACGCACCTAAGAATAACCAGTACTCATGCACAACAACCGCTGGGTAAAATAACATACAGCCAATTGATGCCACGACTAAGCCGGTTAGTACGCCATTTTTGTAGCCCATTTTTTTAACCAACATACCCGCAGGTAGCGAAACAATAAAGTAAGCACCAAAGAAACAAAACTGAACCAGCATTGCCTCTGTGTAGGTTAAATCGAATACCCCTTTTAAGCGCGGGATCAACACGTCATTTAAAACTGTAATGAAACCCCATAAAAAGAACAGGGTTGTCATTGCTGTCAGTGGTAGCAGGTAGTTTTTATTTTGCTGCGAACCATCGGCGACAAACGATTGGTTTGTATTTATTTCACTCACGTGGTTTTCACTCCGTTAACAAGTTACCTTTGATTCTACACATTGAAGTAAAAATAGCACAAAGATTTACTAGGAACGTTCCAATATTTTTATTTCCTGCTATAGTTGCAAGATGTACACAGATTTATTAATAACCCATGGCCAAAGTTGACTTTAAAAGCCCTTATTTTCTTAAGCAGCATATTCAAGATACCCTTGCTTTTTATCACCCCCATTGTGTTGATCATTCAGCCCATGGCTTAGCGGGCTTTTATCAGTTCTTTAAAAATAATGGCGCGATTTACGATAAACACACTCGCCATTTAGTCTCGAGCACCCGCTTTGTTTTTAACTATGCAATGGCGTACATAGAGTTTAAAGACCCAGAATATTTAAGCCTCACTAAACATGGTTTAGCTCACCTTGAATATGCGCATAAACAAGCATCTGGTGGTTATGCTTGGCTTATTGAGCAAGGTGATAACGGCAAAGTAACCGTGTTAGACGACACCAATCATTGCTACGGGCTTGCTTTTGTAATGCTTGCAAACGCGGTTGCTTTAAAAGCAGGGGTGAACGACTGCAAAAAAACTATTTCACAGGTATGGAATTTATTAGAACAGCACTACTTTGAACCACAGCATAATGCCTATTTAGATGAGCAAAATACCGACTTTAGCTGTGCAGGTGACTATCGCGGTCAAAATGCCAATATGCATTTATGCGAAGCCTTACTCATGTGTTTTGAAGCAACTAACGAGACCCGTTATTTAAAACGCGCTAAACAACTTGCCGAAACTTTTACCGTAAAACTGGCAGCTCAAAGCCAGCAGTTGGTGTGGGAGCACTATTCTAAAAATTGGCAACTCGATTTAGATTACAACAAAGATGACCCGCAGCATTTATTTAGACCTTGGGGATTTCAACCAGGGCATCAAACTGAGTGGGCAAAACTGTTACTTATTTTAAACCGCCATATTGATGAACCTTGGCTGGTAACACGCGCTAAAAGCCTGTTTGATGAAACCCTGAGCATCGCGTGGGATCAGCAACATGGGGGCATTTTCTATGGCTTTGCACCAGATAAAAAAATCTGTGATAGCGATAAATACTTTTGGGTGCAGGCCGAATCATTAGCCGCAGCAGCCCTACTCGCTGATGCCACAAATGACGAAAGCTATTGGCAGTGGTACGAAAAAATTTGGCAGTACAGTTGGCAACATATGGTAGATCACCAATATGGTGCTTGGTATCGCATTTTATCAGCACAAAACCAACCATACAGTGACGAAAAATCGCCAGCAGGTAAAACCGACTACCATACTATGGGTGCCTGCTACGAAGTATTAAGAACCTTAACCTTGAGGAATGCATAATGAGTTTAGTGTGTTTTGGCGAAGCATTAATCGACTTTTTATCAGATGGTAAACAACCAGAATCATTTACCAAATACGCAGGTGGCGCACCAGCTAATGTGGCTGTTGCAGCAGCAAAACTAGGCCTAAACACCAGTTTTTGCGGAATGTTAGGCGATGATATGTTTGGTCACTTTATTAAACAAGAGCTAGACCAGCATGCGGTAAACACCCAGTACTGTACATTCACCGATGCGGCAAAAACAGCATTGGCGTTTGTATCACTTGATGACAGTGGCGAACGCTCGTTTAGCTTTTATCGCCCACCAGCCGCCGATTTACTGTATCGCGTAGACGATTTTGACCATGCAATGTTTGCAAATCACTCCATCATGCATGTATGCAGCAACAGTCTGACTGAGCACAACATTTATCAAACCACTATTTATGGTTTAACGCAGGCGAAAAAAGCCGGTGCAATTTGTAGCTTTGATATGAATCTACGCGAAAACCTATGGCCAAGTATGCGCCATACTCTAGATAGAATGTGGCATGTTATTTCACTGGCAGATATCGTAAAACTCTCATTTGAAGAGCTTGAGTTTTTAAATCAAAAAAGCCATCAAGAAATGCCACTTGAGCATACTATTGATGCCATTTTAAAGGCCGGTGTAACCTGTTTGCTAGTTACTAATGGCGGCGAAGCAATCAGCTTTTATCACGCAGACTTTAAAGGCCAAGTTAACCCACCAGCTACAAAAGTGGTTGATACCACAGCCGCAGGCGATGCATTTATTGGCGGAATGCTGTCAAAGATTGGTCAGCACTGTGAAAACAAACAAAGCTTTAAAGCGTTTTGCCAAAACCCAGCTAATATCGAACAAACCATTGCTTATGCAGCTAAAGCTGGCGCTTTTGCAGTAAGCCGCTATGGTGCATTTGCGTCTTTACCAAGCGCTACCGATTTAGCCTAGAACTTTGTTTAGGTTGAGTAATAAGCCCGGTATAAAGTAGTTTATGCCGGGCTTCTTCGCTATTGCTCAGTTTTACATTTATCGATAATTGGTAAATACCTAAACACCTTCATGTTTGGATCGATCACCACATGATCCCCCGCTTTTAAAGCAATGCTAATCTCGCCATTTTCAACAGAATAAGTTTGCAACGAACCGTTTATTTGCACCGGAACTGGCATAGGAAATGGCTTATCTTGCAAAGAGTTTTTGTTCCATTTCAGCGTCAATCTGTTAGCTGATTGAATAACATCAAGTTCCGGTAATTGAGCCTGCTTTAAATACACATCAAACAGCCAGCTATAATCTTTCGCCGTTAAGCGGTTAACAATAGCAATAAACTCATCGGTATTTCGATATCGTGGTGAAATTGGGTAAGCTAATTGCTTGGTGTCGTTAACCCCATAAAGCAGCTCACGGGTGGCTTGCCAAAATAACTCATCACCAATTAACCAGCGTAAGGTATGTAAAGTCCAACTGCCTTTGCCATAAATATCTGGGTTGAATGCTTGATCTGAGGTTATATCGCCATCAAGAACAATGGCTTTACAGTTTTTAAGCCCTAAATACGACTTATACATGCTGTGGTTATAGGCCGCTTCACCGAATTTATACAAGCTATAACTTGGCTGCATGTAACTGCCAAAGCCTTCGTGTAGCCATGCATCGTTGAGTTTTTCATGGGTCATTAAATTACCAAACCACTCATGAGCTAACTCATGCTGTAATAACCAATCATAACCGCCTGCATCACGCTTATATTTTTTACCATAAGCATTGATCGTTTGATGTTCCATACCTAAATGCGGTGTTTCAACAAAGCCCAGTTTGTCATTCCCCCATGGATAAGGCCCTAAAAAGCGCTCAAAAAACGCGACTTGAGAACGTAAATCCTGCTCTATTAGCATCGACGCTTGCTGTGTGTGTTTAGCAAGTGCCCAAAATTCAATCGGAACCTCAGTACCATTAATGCTGGTATAACTGCGCTCAATACGTTGATACGGGCCTATGTTCAGGGCAATGTTATAGTCGCTTGCAGGTACAGATAGCAGCCAATCAAATCGGTGTTTGTTTGCTCCAACTGGTTTTACGCTTTTCAATACCCCGTTGGTTACCGCACTTAAGCCATTTGGTACTGTGAGCCTTATGCGCATGCTATCAGCTTTGTCAGCAAAATGGTCTTTACATGGCCAGAATAAATCACAGCCTTCGCCCTGCACTGCGGTAGCTATCCACGGCTCGCCGCTTTCTGTTTCAGCAAATACAAACCCGCCATCCCAAGGCGCATTTTTAGCAATATGGGGGTTGCCCTCATAGGCCACAGCAACACTCACTGTGCTGCCCGCAGGGTATTGCTTACCTAAATCAATGTTTAGCACACCTGCATTGCGGGTATAGTTAAGTGTTTTATCGTCAGAGGTTATGGCACTGATCAAAAACCGGCTATCAAGTTTTAGTTCAACAAATTGGCTTGCAGATAGCATTTTAAACTGCGTTTTCGACACCCCTTTAATGCGTTTATCATCAGGAAACACTTCCAGTGACAAGTCGTAAAATTGCACATCGCTCTTTAACGCAACTGCCGATAATGGTTGACCGGTATCACCAACGCTTGGATCAAGTGGCAATGGTTTAATACTACAGCCAGCTAAAATGGCGGTTATAGCAATCGCTGTAGCGCTTTTAAAAAATTGAGTTACCTGCAAAACATCTACTCCATGTCGTTATTATTGTTATTAAAATATGACATAGGTGAAAGATTAAAACTTCGCTTTGCGTTGAAAAACAAAACGAAAATATTTCATCATCAAATCAAGGCAAAAAACCCCAGCGTTTCTATAATTAATACTGTGATTTACTTAAAAGGATTTGATAATGCTCACTTTAAAACAACCTCGTATGTTAACGATTTTATCTTTCGGTTTAGTATTCGCCTCACCAACTGTTTATGCCGACCAATGGCAATTTTCTGTAGAGCCTTATTTAATGGCCACTGCGATTGATGGCAGCTCGGCAATCGGCACTATAGAAGCCCCCCTTGAAGTCGAATTTGATACCATTTTAAACAACCTCGACAGCGCATTTATGCTCCATCTTGAGGGATATCATCAATCAAACTGGGGTTTTATTGCTGACTGGGGCTATATGGATTTAAGCAAATCTCATAGCGCCCCAAAACTTGGCGTGCTCAGTGCTCGGGTGCGTCAAGCCGTGCTCGAATTAAGTGTTGCGTACCGTTTTTCTAGTCCTTCGATGGGTGATTGGGTTAACTATGTGGGTATTCGTCGTTGGGATAACACATACGAATTCGATCTTGATCCTAACTTTATGTCACAAGTGTCCGTGGTCGACAGAGATGAAGATTGGATTGACCTAATTTTTGGCTTTCACTTTAACAAACAATTAAGCGAACATTGGCAGTTAACAACCGCAGGGGATCTCGGTGGTTTTAACTTAAATGCTAAATTGACCGGCAGCTTTAAATTAGGTGCGGTGTATCAAATAAACCCGCATTGGGATCTGAGTATGAGCTATAAAACCACGTATGTAGATTACCAAACCGGCCAACGTGGAAATAAAAACTTCTTTAGTTATGATACATTTACCCACGGCCCGCAAATAAGCGTGAGCTATCAGTTTTAGTCGTTCGCTCGCTAGTAATTTGTTTCTATTTCATGGTATGTTTTTTAACTAATTAAAGAAAAAGGAATTCATCCTATGAATAATAAGCTTCTTGCTGGGGGCGCGATTGCTATTGTTGCAGGTGCGTTGTTGTACTCACAAAATAAAGCCAGTGTTGATGTAGATTTACCTGAGCTTGCATACGTACCTGCCGACACGGCGGTTTTTTATGGTCAACTTAAACCGTTTCCGTACAGCAAATACTTTGCGCTTATGCCAGATGCAATGAAAGGCACGAGCGATTTAACGCCCATTATTGCTGAGCTTAAAACAGTTGATGATAAGAATGCCCTATTCCTTGCATCACTGATGGAAAAATACCAACAATCACTGAGCTCTTACGATGCCTTCAAATCGATTTGGGGCTTTGGTGATGACTACAAAGGCATGATGTATGCGCAAGGTTTAATGCCGATTGTGCGTTTTCAGGTCGCTGATCAAAGCAGCATTATCAATAGCATTAAGCAATCTGCTGATAAAGCCGGTATTGCTTATACAACTGAAAGCCTTGAAGGCGTAAGCTACACACGCTTTGCCATTGAGCTTGAAGGCTTAGATAACTTTAACCTAATTGCATCAACTCACAACAATTGGGCTACCATCACGCTAACCACAGCGCTTTCTAATGATCAAGATTTACGTATTGCCCTTGGCGTAGAAAAACCGGCTCAATCATTGGCTGAGACTAAAAAACTACCTGAGCTTATTAAAACTTTTTCGCTTGATGGCAACTCGGTTGGCTTTGTTGATCATCAACGTATCGCCAATGCTGTAACTGGCAAAGAAGACTCTCGCTTACACCAGATGCTCAAAGAGCTACTTGATAAAGCCCAGCAATCAAACGCATTAGCAGCGATTTCAACACCTGAGTGTCAAGATGATATTGCTGCCATTGCCGCTAAATGGCCTGCAACCGTATCAGGCACAACAAAAACCCGTATTACCGCCGACTACGCCGACTTTGACGTAAAAGCAGTACTGCAAAGCACAGATCAAGACTTACTAAATACGCTTCAAGCTGTCCGTGGTTTTGTGCCAAAACATACCACTGGGCTTGACGGGCAAATGATGAGTGTTGCTTATGGTATTGATGTAGCAAAAGTACTGCCACTGGCCAATACACTAACTGGTGCAATTAAGTCAGCTGAGTTTAACTGTGGCCCAATTGTCGCACTACAAAATGAAATGCAAGAAGTGAGTACCGCTGGCCTTGCTATGATGTCGGGCTTTGCAAATGGCGTACAAGGCATGAGTGTCAGCGTTCAAGATGCTGCATTTACTATCGATGACTACAATGGCCCACAAATAGACAAACTTGATGCCATCGTTACCCTATCGGCGACTGATGCCCATGGCTTGTATTCAATTGCACAAGGTTTTGTACCGCCACTTGCTAATATAAAACTACCAGCCAATGGTGATGCAGTACTGATCAATGAATACATTCCATCGCCTGTGCCACTTAACTTTGATATAAATATGGCGCTTAAAGGCAATCATATTATGACTTTCACGGGTGATAAATCTGCACAAATTGCCGAGACCTTAGAGTCGCAAAGTGTCACTAAAAATGGCTTTGTGAACATGGCATTCGACGTACAAAAAATCTTATTACCTTTACTTGATACGATTGCATCAACGGGTCAATTAACTAATGAAGAAATGGCTGAGCTTGATTCCCTACGCGACCAACCTGTCGGTGTTTATTTTGCCACAGACATTACAGACAACGGCATTGGCCTTGAAAGTAACGTACAAATTACTAAAAAGTAGTTTTGAGTTTGAATCTAAAAAGAGCGCTATTTAGCGCTCTTTTTTTGTTGCCATTTAAGTGAGTTGTTAGTGTCTCGACTATTGCAAATGGTGTCGTTTGAACTCTCAATACCACCGAGCTTTGCAAGTCGGTCGTACAGCACAACATTGCAGGTTGCGGCTAGGTTCATACAGCCTATGGTTGGCACATACACTACTTCATCACACCATTTCAACACATCTTTACTAACCGAGCCATCTTCAGGGCCAAACACATAAAATGCGTTTTCAGGGTGCTTAAATTCAGGCAGCGGCGTTGCACCTTCAACAAGCTCAATCACCACCGTTGTGGCACCTTCAGGCTTTGCTTGCTCAAGGCTTTCGACTTGCGTTAGCGGAATGTGCTCAAGCACATTTTTGGTATCGGTATGGTACTTATTTGCACGTAAATAGCGGCTACCAGTAAAAAACACCTGCTTGGCATTGTAGCAACCCGCGGCACGTAATACGCCACCCACATTGGTTGGGCTTTTTGGGTTTAACAAGCCAATGCTGGCTTTAAGGGCGCTCATTAATCAATGTCTCTGGTTGGCCATTCGGCCACGTAAAGGTCAAAGTCATCTAAGTCTACATCACAGTCTTTCACTGTTTTGTCACGCACAGAAATACCCAACTCATGCATCAAATCTTTACTGCCACCGTTCAGTAGCGGGTGCCAAGACGCAAGGCCACGGCCTTCGTAAAGGCGTCGGTAGCTACAACTTTGTGGCATAAAAAAGATATCTTTGAGGTTTTCTTTAGTGAGCTTTACACATGAAGGCACCAAGGTTTGACGGTTCGCATATTCGCTACACCCACAGGTGTCATTGTCTAGGTATTGGCAAACGATATTAGTGAAAATGAGTTCTTCACCCTCGCGAAGTTGATCCGTTGCGGTAAATTCATCTTCGTCTTCACTGTCGATAAATGTGTTTAAACAACATTTACCACAGCCGTCACAAATAGCTTCCCATTCGGGTTGTGACATTTGCTCAAGCGAGCGCTTAAGCCAAAATTGATCTTCTAACATGGTATTACTCAAAGCCCCTAAACAGCGCGCATTCTAGCGTAAAGCCAGCATGCGCGCAAAGTTTAGCGTGTTTGAGCTATTACTTTTGCTCGTTAACCCAACGCTTAATTTTCTCTTCAAGAATTGGCATAGGTAATGCGCCATCAATTAGAACTTGCGTATGGAAAGCTTTTATGTCGAACTTATCGCCCAGCTCTTTGCTCGCGTAGTCACGTAGTTCTTGAATTTTGAACTGACCTAACTTGTACGACAGCGCTTGGCCCGGCCATGCAATGTAACGCTCAACTTCGGCGATAATGTCGCTTTCGGCCATTGATGAGTTAGCCAACATGTAATCAATACCTTGTTGACGTGTCCAACCTTTTGCGTGGAAACCAGTATCAAGCACTAAGCGCATTGCACGTAATTGCTCATCTGATAAACGGCCGTACCACATGTAAGGGTCGGTAAATAAGCCAAGCTCTTTACCTAAGCTTTCTGCATACAATGCCCAACCTTCTGCAAATACCGTGTAGCCACCAAATTTACGAAACAGCGGTAATCCTTCAATTTCTTGTTGCAAGGCAATTTGAAAGTGGTGACCCGGTGCGGCTTCGTGAATAGACAAGGTTTCTAGTAAAAACTTAGGCTGTGCTTTTAGGTTAAAGGTATTGATATAGAAAATACCTGGGCGCGAACCATCTGGCGCTGGCGACTGGTAAGATGCACCCGCAGCTGATTCAGCGCGAAAATCTTCAACTGCTTTTACAACGTATGGCGCTTTTGGCGCAATATCGAACATTTGCGGCAGCTTAGCATCAATCTTTTCTTTTACAGCTTCGTACGCAGCAATTAACTCTTCAGGCGTATCGTAGTAAAACTCATCTGAGGTTCTTAGGTGTTCAAAAAACGCTTTTAAATCGCCTTCGAAACCGACAGTCTCTTTGACTTTTTTCATCTCAGATAAAATGCGCGATACTTCGCTTAAGCCAATGTCATGAATTTCATCGGCGTTTAAGCTCAGCGTTGTATGCTGTTTAATTTGGTACTCATACCATGCTTTACCATTTGGTAGGTCACTGTAACCAATGCTTTCACGGGCATTTGGAATATATTCATTCGCTAAAAAGTCAGCCATTTTTTGATACGCAGGCACTAAACGCTCGCTGATCATCGCCGTGTACGCGCTTGTTAGCTGTGCTTTTTGCTCGTCGCTGAAAGATTCAGGTAACTGAGCAATTGGCCCCCAGAATAATGACTCTTCTGGTTTTTCTACAATATGAGTTTGAAATTGCGGTAATAGTTTTTCAGCAAGTGGTTTAGGAAGAACTACTTTGTCTTTCATGCCTTGGCGCATTGACTGCTCAACACTGTCTAACCAAGCGATGAAACCGTCAGCACGTTTTTCAAATGCTTGATAATCTTCAACCGTGTTAAAAGGTTGTGCGCTTTGCCCAGAACCTAACGCAGCAAAGGTATTATGCGCCCCGCCCATTTGGTTAATTGGCATTAAGTAACTTGGAAACTGAGCGCCTTCAATCGCAAGATCTAAATCGCGGGCTAGAATTTCGTAGCTCAATAATGACTGACCTGTTAATTGTGCTTTGTCGATATTTGCTAGTTTGTTCTTGTATTCTTTAACAAAGTTAAGCTGCTCATCGCGGTTTGCTTTACTAATAGGTGCAATAAATTGGTCGTTATATTCGCTACGGCCAATGTAGGTACCACCAATTGGATTAAACTTTAAGCCTGCTTCAAAGTAGTCTGCTAGTAATGTATCAAGTTGCTCTGTGGCTGACGTTGCGCTTGGTGCTTGTTTGCTTACTTCTTGAGTTGGTTTTTCGTTGCTTGGCGTTGATTCATTACAACCAAGTAATGCAAACATCACTGCCGAACTAAGTAGTGCTAGTTTTACGTTTTTCATTCTTTCCCTGCCCTTATATTAAGTACGCGTAAATTATGAGGGTTTAGTTCCCTATTTAGCAAGTATCGCTGCAACTTATCGCAGTTTATTTACACTTTGCAAGCTGATTGCTAGAGTGGCGGCTCGACTTACCAATTTTGAATAAAAATGAAAAAGACTGCTCTTGCTATTAGCCTAGGCCTAGCTTGCCTAACCTCTTTAAATACCTACGCAACAACCTACTTATCGGCAAAAGCCATGGTAGATGTAAATTCAGGTAAACTGATTAAATCACCACTTATCAGTATAGATAATGGTCAAATTACAGCCGTACAAAGCAATAAACAGCCTAGCTTAAAAGACGGCGATAAGCACATTCAATTATTAGAACTGACTCTGGTGCCTGGTTTAATGGATATGCATGTGCATTTAACAAGCGATCCGACCGTGCCACGCAGTGAGCGAATTGGTCAATCGATTCCGCGTAAAGCAATTAAAGCAGCGCACTTTGCCGAAAAAACACTGTATGCAGGTTTTACAACGCTGCGTAACTTAGGCGCAGAAGGCTACAGCGTGATTGCAGTACGCGATGGCATAAACGCTGGCGACATTGTTGGCCCACGTATTTGGGCGGCTGGCCCGTCTTTAGGTGTTACTGGCGGTCACTGCGATAACAACCGTTTACCACCAGAAATGAAATACACCGCCGAAGGCGTTGCTGATGGCCCATGGGCTGTGCGCGCTAAAGTGCGTGAAAACATTAAGTACGGTGCCAATGCCATTAAACTTTGCGCTACAGGCGGGGTATTTTCAAAAGGCACAAAAGTGGGTATTCAACAATATAGCCAAGACGAAATGAACGCCATTGTTGACGAAGCTCATTTACGTGGCCTAACCGTTGCAGCCCATGCGCACGGTACCAGTGGTATTAAAGCAGCCATTGTTGCTGGTGTAGACAGTGTTGAGCACGTTAGTTTTGTCGATGACGAAGCCATTAAACTTGCCAAAAAACACGGCACTTGGTTCTCAATGGATATTTACAACACTGAGTACACCCTTGCCTTTGGCGAACAAAACGGGGTTGCAGAAGAAAACCTCAATAAAGAACGCCAAGTATCTAAAAAGCAACGCGATATCTTTAACCGTGCAGTAAAAGCAGGCGTAAACATGGTATTTGGTACCGATGCAGCCATTTACCCTCATGGCGATAACGCGAAGCAGTTTTCGCGTATGGTTGAATTTGGTATGACACCGCTGCAAGCATTGCAGTCTGCCACCATCAATAGTGCCAAACTACTTAAAGCTGATGATCAACTTGGCCAAATCAAAAGCGGTTTCTTAGCCGATATTATCGCCGTAAAAGGCAACCCGCTTGAAAACATTGCAGTACTTGAAGATGTACAATTTGTTATGAAAGACGGTAAAGTTTTTAAATAAGCTATTATGCTGGCTTTGCATTAGTGAAGTCAGCAATCTTCCTTTGTATCTATATAGTAAACAAAATTACCAACCATAAAACCAGTTGTTAGCAACTTGTATCTAAATAAAGAAATTACCCAAAACAGATAAATAAAACTTGAAATGAAAATAGCTCGCATTATCATTGCCGAAAAATTTCGACAATTTACCTATAATGACGACATATAAATATTCAATTTTAGCCCTAGCCTGCTTAAGCGCATTCAATGCAAACGCCAACGATTTAGACTCTGTTGAACGTATTACCGTATACGACAAACAAAACCGTGTAGTACTTGAGTCTGGCCTTGCCACTAAATCAAATATGACCCTAATGGAAACGCCAGCCCCGGTTGTAGTTGTTGATCAAGAGCTTATCAACTCGCAAGGCGCAACAAACTTACAAGACTTAGTGCGTAACATCAGTGGTGTAACCCAAGCCGGTAACAACTACGGCATTGGCGATAACTTAGTGATCCGCGGTTTAGGTGCAAACTATACTTACGATGGCATGTACGGCGGTGCAGGCCTAGGTAACACCTTTAACCCAACACGATCAATGACCAACGTTGAATCTGTAGAAGTTCTTAAAGGCCCTGCAACGGGCTTATATGGTATGGGTAGCGCAGGCGGTGTTATCAACCTAATCGAAAAGAAACCGCAATTTACTGAGCAGCACACCGTTAATGCCGAGCTTGGTCAATGGGATAGCTACTCATTAGGCTTTGATAGCACAGCAGCATTAACCGACAATCTTGCTTATCGCGTTAACGCAAAAACCGCTCGCAGCGATGGCTACCGCGACTTAAAAGACGACCGCGATGAAATTTATGGCGCGTTAAAATACGTATTAAGCGACAAGCAAGACATCATGATTTCTGCCGCTTATATCAAAGATGCCATTGCCGTTGATTCAATTGGCCACCCTATTCGTATTTTTAACAGCGACTCAGTGAATGGCAAAACCGCAGGTGAAGTAACCGCTGCCGATTTAATTAACGACGCAACGGCACAAGGCCTGCAACTAACCGATCAGCAACGCCAGCAACTAGCTGACTCACTGGCAGCAAATGATGGCTTAACTCCTTACACCTTTGGTCATAACGGTATTATCTCGCCAATGGCAAATGATAACGAAGGCGAAGAGCTACGCTTTAAGTTAACTCATAACTACTTTATTACTGATAATTTATTTTTAAATCAGCAATTACAATACCGTAATTACGAATCAAGCTTTGCCCGCCAAACGGGTGCTTATAACTATGTTTATTGGAACCGCAGAGGCGTGATCAATGCCGACCCACGCGCTCCATTAGTAGTTGATGACGTACTTTACCCATTTGCAGCGCGTCGCCAAGAATACCGCCAAGTAGAAGCAGACGAAAAATCATGGCAATACTTTGCTGACTTGCGTTATGACTTTAGCTTTGCCGGAATCGATAACGAGCTACTGGTAAACGCCAACTACGAAGACCGCGATATTCGTTTTAAACAATACTCAATTTACGATGCCGACAAGGTTATTAAAAACAAAGATGGAGAGGTTATTTACCAAGGTCAATTACCTTACATTTTTGATATTCGTAACCCGAACTGGGGCGAAGGCAGCTTTTTTGATTACGACCCGCTAAAAACCAGCGATTACAACAAAAAGGTTCAAGCTTGGGGTGTAGGTATTCAACATGTTGCCTATATTCATGACACTTTTACTACCCGTGTAGGCGTTGCCTTTAACCGTATTAAACAAAGCTACGAACACTTTGGTGTTGATGCGCGCTACCGTGCAAGTGCCGCCGAGCCAACGCCAGAAGCAGATACATCAGACAGCGGTATGACCTACAACCTAGGTGCAACCTACAAACTGAGCGATGATATTTCGTTCTTTGTAAACCACTCTAAAGGCCGTACAGCTTACAGTGTGCTTGGCAGTGTATCGGGTAACGAAGCTGACCGCGATGACGCCGAATCAGTCAGTAACGACATTGGTATGCGTGTAAAAGCCTTTGACGACCAACTACTGGCATCACTTGTGGTGTTTGATAGTGCCCGTACAAACCTTGAATATGCCAACCCAGATTACGAAGCCGGCGTATCTGATGCCTCAGTACCAAAAAGCTTTTACGATGGTGAAGAGCAAACCAAAGGTGTTGAACTTGATTTAAATGCCGATTTAAACGAGCAATGGAAACTAAACGTAAACGCGGTGTATCAAGACGCTCGCGATAAGAAAAACCCTAACTCATCATCTTTCGATACTCGCCAAAAAGGTGTGCCTTATGTAACAGCAAGCAGCTGGTTAAGCTATGACGCTAAATGGTTTGATTTAGCCGAGCCACTGACAATTAGCGCAGGCGTGCAATATGTTGATGACCGCAGTACAAACTCAACCTCGTTTGGTATTCCTGATGGCTACGTACCTAGCTACACGGTGTACGACGCCGCAATTCAGTACCAAACAGATGATTGGAAACTACAGTTAAACTTAAATAACTTGTTTAACAAAACCTATTACTCAAAAGCAATGTTCTTAGGCGGTATGCCAGGTGAAGAGCGTAATGCTAAATTAACCTTTAGCTACACACTTTAATTGTGAAATAAGTGCAAAAAGCGCGGCTTATTTGGGTCGCGCTTTTTTGTTTGGATTTTTGATATTAAACATAAGATGATAGATTTTAGATGAAAGATGAAAGATGAAAGATGAAAGATGATTTTGCAGGGATTTTGTGAATTTTAAGACAATTTTTCTAGTTACAACGCTAGTTTCATTTAAAGGAATCACAATGGAAAACACATACTTCACATGGGCGGCGTTCTCTAAAAATTATAACGATGAAATTAATAGTGCAGATTCTGTTTATTTCAGCATGGAGTCGAATGGCTTAACACCATATTCGATGCTCGCTTTCGATTTTCATTTTCTTTCTGACAGTAAAGCCAATTTAAATAATTTGGCTTTACTTCTGAAAAATAGTTACGGATATAAAGTTTTAGGGCCAGTTAAGACCGAAAATGGTGTATGGGATTTATCAGGAAAAACGAGTCCCTTCCCTGTAACCGCAGATAACTTGGTGTATTGGACATTAGATATGTACAAAAGAGGATACGAGTTTGATGCAAAATTTGATGGGTTTGGAGCGCCATTCGATAAAAACAATCAAATTTTTCCGCAATTTGAGGCAACAACAGCAGACGAATTTTTTAACAAAGGTTTTGATTACTATAATCAAGGCAATCTTTCTGCTGCCATTGCGCAATGGACAAATACACTTAAAGTGAATAGCAAAGACGTAGACGCTCTTTATTCGAGAGCGATAGCAAAGAATGAATTATATGCTTCTAATGCTGCAATGATTGATTATGATAAAGCGATAGAGATTGCACCAAACTTTTCGAGCGCATTATTAAATAGAGGAGCGTTAAAAGATGACAACGGAGATCATCTGGGGGCAATTGCTGATTATGGTACTGTAATTGAAATTATCCCGAAGGATGAAATTACATTGCAGCGCGCTTACGCTAATATGGCAAACTCCTTCAAAGCCTTAGGCGATTTAGAAGCCGCTTGTCAGAATTGGAAAAAGCAAAAGAGCTTGGTGCAGATTACGTTAATGCAGTACTAGCGGAATACTGCAAGAGTTAGATAGGCTATTACAGTCTGAACTGTAACTTTGATGAGAGTTGATAGGATAACAGCCAAACTTTAGCTATACATGTTATGAAATACCAAAAGGTCTGTCATTGAAATACTACAATTCGACAATTATAAAGACTGCAGCAAAAGCATCGTTCTTTTATATCTCTTGGCTAGTTGCATTAATCGGTATTCCAATAGTGTTTTTTAGGGATGGACTTGATCTCATTGAAAAAGCCTTATTATTCACAGGGTTTCTGTTATTTTTCTGGTTGATGTATTTGCTTTTATGTATTTCATTTCATCGATTTAGTATGCGAAATGAACAAAGTCGTATCAGTTATTTAGCTAAAGAGGATATTGAAAAGGGTAAAGAACTAGGTACATATTTGGATGGTTGGTAAGCATTCAAGTTTTATAAATTTGAGTATGTTTAGTCTCATTTAAAAATTAACCCGACAGGTTAGCTAGTTTCAAACTGGTGTTCCATTTATATGCTTGAAACGAGTATCGTCGAATTT
Source organism: Pseudoalteromonas sp. BZA4 (assembly GCF_040104395.1). Taxonomy (NCBI): domain Bacteria; kingdom Pseudomonadati; phylum Pseudomonadota; class Gammaproteobacteria; order Alteromonadales; family Pseudoalteromonadaceae; genus Pseudoalteromonas; species Pseudoalteromonas sp. BZA4. Next base: position 200 of record NZ_JBECOT010000018.1, on the reverse strand, counting down.
AAAAATAAATTCCTTTTCAATTTCAAGATTAGCACCCACTTTTAGCCTATTGTGATTGTTTAAAACAAAGAATGGCCTTGTTGATCAAATGCAGCTCTCTAACAAATTCACTTAACTTACTGATATTTAGGCAGACCAAGGGTGTTGATCTTATTTAGCGCCTTCACTTTGATCATCGCTTCAACCAGTTGGCGATTGTA